>JAODNB010000310.1 GCA_025464795.1 Frankiales bacterium | reverse complement strand
GGCTTCGCGGAAGGGACCAAGGTCATGCCTCGACTGAGGGGACTGCTCGCCCTCGGCGGCCTCGTCGCCCTGGCCCGTGCGCGCGCCAAGCGGAGCAGGCGCGAGAGCGACCTCTGGACGGAGGCGGCCGAGAAGGCAGCAGCGCCAGACCTGCGCTAGACGCAGCTTTCGAGGGGCCATAGCTCAGCTGGTAGAGCAGCGCCTTTGCAAGGCGAAGGTCAGGGGTTCGAATCCCCTTGGCTCCACCCTCCTCATCCCCCCAGCGACCGCTACGCCGTTCGGCGGAACCTGCTCGCAGAATTGGTCTGATCAGACCTCACCTTTTCGCCCTTCCGTGCCGAAGTTGCGGAGAGGCACCGCAGCGGCGTCGTCGGCGTGCTTGCTTCGGTGCGGGTAGGGAGGAAGTTCGGTGCAGGGGAACAGCCCTCGGTTGTCGCGCCTCATCCACGCGCGTGCGGTCCGGGGGGTCACCGCCGTGCTCCTCGCCCTCACGGTCGCCTCGACCGGCGCCGTGGTGGTGGCGTCGTCGGCCTACGCGGCTGCTCCTGCTCTGTCCGTCACCCCGCCGACCTCGCCCGACAACGACCTGACGCCCTCCTGGCAGTTCGACGAGCTGCCGGCCACGTCCTACGAGTGCAGCCTCGAGCTGGCCACGAGCACGCCGTCCTTCGCGCCCTGCACCAGCCCCTTCGTGGGGAGCCTGACCGGTGGTGGCGCCGCCGACGGCACCTACCGCTTCGCCGTGCGCGAGGTGGGTGACGTCACCGAGTCCACCGACGACTACGTGCTCGACACCGTGGCTCGCGTGGCCGTCCTCGTGACGTCTCCGACCAGCTCGCTGCGGCCGACCTTCGACCTCCAGCCCGAGCCTGACGTCACGTCCCAGACCTGCTCGCTCGACGGCGCCACCCCGCCCGTCGACTGCACCTCCATGACCTCCTTCACCCCGAGCGCCGACCTGACTCCCGGCACGCACACCCTCGACGTCGCTGTGGTCGACCAGCTCAGCAACACCGGGAGCCAGTCGAAGAGCGTGCTGATCGACACCACGCCGCCGGTGGCACCGACCATCACCGGCAGCTCGGGGACCGGGACCGACCCGGCGCTCAGCTGGAGCTGGCCGCTCGGGTCCGACGAGACGTCCGCCTGCTCCCTGACGACCCCGAAGGGAACGAGCACGGTCTCGTGCCCCGGAGGCAGCTACTCGGGAACAGCGAACGGCAACGGCGACTACCACCTGACGGTGACGCTGACCGATGGGGTCGGCAACGCGGGGGCGCCCACCGACAGCCCCGTCTACACCTTCGACGCGCCCCTCCCGGCGACGCCGGCCTTCACGTCGAGCCCGCCGGCCTCCGGCAAGGACCCGAGGCCGCAGTGGGCCTTCACGCAGCCGACGAGCGACCTGACCTGCCAGCTGAACGGTCCCGCGACCATCGCTCCCGCGTCCTGCGACGGCGGCAGCTACGCCCCGCTCGTCGACCTCACGGACGGCACGTGGACCCTCACGGTCACGGCCCGGGACGGGGTCGGGAACTCCAGCTCGCAGACCAGCGGCAGCTACCTGCTCGACACCCAAGGTCCTGCCGCGCCGACCGTCAGCCTGTCGACGGACCCGGCACTGCCGTACCGCTTCTCCTGGTCCTCGTCGCTGTCCTCACCCCCGGCGTTCTGCCGGCTCGTGGTCCTCAGCGACGTGCCGCCGACGACGGGCAGCGAGTCGTCCTGCGACAGCGGTCAGTACGACGCCGCCATCACCGCCTCAGGGTCCTACCAGGTCGAGGTGTACGTCGTCGGCCCGACAGGTGTTGCCGGCGCGGTCGGGAAGAGCCCCGTCCTGGACGTCGACCTGACCGCCCCTGCGACTCCGGTGCTGTCGGGACTGCCACCGACGAGCAACGACAAGACCCCGAAGTTCGACGTCACGGTCGAGCCCGGCGCGACGGCCCTGTGCTGGTTCAGCGACGGGACGACGGAGTCTGCTCACACGGACTGCCACCTCGGCACCTACCAGCCGACCCTCACGAACGACGGCCCGTACGCGATCTTCGCCCAGCAGAAGGACGCCGCCGGCAACCTGTCCGGCATCGGTCAGGTCAACTACCTGCTGGACGCCACCTTCCCTGACAACCCGGTGGTCACGGGTCCGACTGCTCCCACTTCCGACCCTCACCCGACCTTCACGATCGCGACGACCGAACCCGGTCTCTCGGCCGTCTGCACCCTGACGCTGAACGGGGCACCCGCGCAGTCAGAGCCCTGCGGCACGCCCTACCAGCCCACGCTCTCGGGCGAGGGCACCTGGGTCCTCAACGTGACCGTCACCGACGACGCGGGGAACGCGAGCTCCGGCGCGAGCGCCGGCTTCCTGCTCGACACCGTCCCGCCGGCCGACCCCTCCGTCCAGGCGCCGCCCAGCCCGGGCAGCAGCACCGCGCCCGTGTGGACCTTCAGCGACGAGCCCTCGACCACGGCGACCTGCGAGCTCACCTTCCAGGACGGCTCCGTCGTCTCGCCCCTTCAGGCCTGCACCTCTCCGTACACCACCACCCTCGCGTCTCCGCAGGACGGCACCTACACCCTCGCGGTGCAGCGGACCGACGAGGTCGGCCTGAAGAGCGCTGTGGTCACGGCCGACTACCTGCTGGACACCCACGGACCGACGACGACGTTCACGAACCAGCCGGCCAGTCCCGGCCGGACCCGCTCCCTGTCCTTCTCCTTCTCCACGGAGACCGGGGCGACGGTCGCGTGCACCCTCTCCAGCGGCGCCACCGTCCTGGCCACCTACTCCACGTGCACCAGCCCGCAGACCGTGACCATCGACCCGGCGCTGCCCGAGGGCACGTACACCTTCGGCGCGCAGGCCACCGACGCGGCGCAGAACGTCGGCCCAGAGGCCACGGCCACGTACGTGCTCGACCTGACCCCGCCGGACGCACCCGTCCTGGTCTCGGCTCCGGCGACGGTTTCGCCGAGCCCCACGCCGACCTGGACCTTCACGGCGGAGGCGGGCGCGACCATCGCCTGCTCACTCACGAGCTCGACGGGCACCGTCGTGGCCGGTGGCGCCTGCAGCAACGGGACCTTCACCCCAGCGCCGCCCCTGTCGGCGGAGGGCACCTACGCCTTCCGCGCCGTGGCGACCGATGCCGCCGGCAACGTCGGGACGGCGGCCCTGACGGGAACCTACGAGCTGGACACCACCGCACCCGTCACGCCGACCGTGATCGCGCCGCCGACACCGGGGGGCAGCGCCAGCTTGCAGTGGACCGTCTCCACCACCGAGGGGACCGTGCAGTGCCACCTCGCGAAGGGGACTGTGGTCCTCGTCGACTGGACGGCGTGCGGACCGGTCTTCTCAGCGACGCTCTCCGGCGGAGACGGCAGCTACACCTTCTCTGCTCGTGGCATCGACGCGGCAGGCAACACGTCTGCGGAGGTCATCAGCACCTACCGCCTCGACACCACCCCCCCGGCCAGTGCCGTGGTGACTGCCCCACGCTCGCCGTCCAGCAACCGCTCACCGGTGTGGACCATCGCGGCGACCGAGTTCTCGCCGCTGGCCGACTGCCAGGTCCTCGGACCGACCGGCAGCGTGTTCCGCGACTTCGCCCCCTGCCCCATCAGCACGTCCGGCACTCCGTACGCCCTGGACCTCACGGACGCGGCGACCGCACCCGACGGCAGCTACACGCTGGTCGTCCGGTTGACCGACCACGCGGGCAACGTCAACGTCACCGATGCCACCGGCGTCTACACCCTCGACACCACGGCACCGAACGCCGTCCTGGTCACGGCACCTGTCACGCCCTCCAGCTCGCGGACACCGACCTGGTTGCTCACGGGTGACGCGGACGCTGACCTGCAGTGCCGCCTCAGCTCTCCCGGTGTGGCGGGGACCTACGCGCCCTGCGCCAAGGACCCCGGCGTTCCCGGTAGCGGGTCGTTCGCCGCCGACCTGACCTCCTCCCCCGATGACACCTACACCCTGAGTGTGCGGAGCGTGGACGCGGCGGGCAACGTCGGTCCTGACAAGCAGACGGCCTACACGCTCGACACGCTCGCGCCGGCGACGCCTCGCACGCCGGTGACCGGGCCGTCTCCGTCGCGGCAGCCCGTCGTCGTCTGGACCTTCAGCCTCGAGGCCGGGGCCACCGGCAGGTGCAGCCTCAGCTCCACCCGTGGAGCCCTGCTGACGGACGCCCCGTGCTCCTCGCCGTTCACCACCGATCTGGACGCGCTGAACGGCGGCCGCGACAGCGACTACGCCCTGTCGCTCCTCGCGGTCGACCAGGCCGGGAACACCAGCGGTTCGGTCACCGCCCACTACGTGCTCGACCGGACCGCCCCCAACGCCCCTGTCGTCACGGCCAGCCCGGGCAGCCCCAACCCGAGCCAGTCGCCCTCGTGGGGCATCCAGGGCAACGACACCCGGGACCGGCTCGAGTGCCGGCTGACTGGCCTGCCCACGTCGACCTGGGCTGCCTGCAGCGACCCGGTGAGCTACGACCTGGCGCCTGCGAAGAAGGGCACGTTCGTCCTCGAGGTACGTGAGACCGACGAGGCGGGCAACGTCTCATCCACCACGACCTCGCCTGACTACGTCCTGGACCTGACCGCCCCCGCGCCCCCCGCGGTGCTCCCCCCCAAGCCCCAGCGGAGCAACAGCACCCACCCGGTCTTCACGATCACCGCCGACAAGGAGACCGTGGCGCTCGCCTGCAAGGTCACCCGCTTCGACGGTCTGCCCGCCAAGGCGACCCCCTGCGCGGTCGGGCCGAACACCGTCGACCTCACAGGCATCGGTCGCGCCGACGGGCCCGTCGTGCTCTCCGTGCAGGGCTCCGACGCTGTCGGCAACAGCAGTGGGTCGGCCTCGGCCACCTACTCCTTCGACAGCATCCCCCCCACCACCCCGTCGGTGGTCGGTCCGAACCCGGGCACCGGCTTCGACCGGCAGGTCGAGTTCAACTTCGGAGACTCGCCCGACGCCGCGTCCTACGTGTGCTCGCTGCGCAAGACCGGCCAGTCCGGCCCGGTGACGACAGTGCCGTGCGCGACCCCCTACAGGGTCACCCTGCCGAGCACCGGCAGCTTCACCCTGACGGTGTGGGCGGTCGACAAGGCAGGCAACAGCTCGCTGCGCTCGGCGTCGGCGGCCTACACGCTGCTGCAGTCCGTGCCAGTGCTCGCGGCGCCGAGGGGCCCGACCAGTGGGTCGGACCCGACACCGACCTGGACGTTCCAGATCCCGTCCGGGTACCGGGCCGACTGCGTGCTGGGCATGCCAGGAGGGCAAGCGCTCAGCTACGACTGCTCCTCGCCGGTCTTCGCTCTTCGGGTCTCGTCCTCCGGGTTCAGAAACCTGCAAGCGGCGCTCAACCGGACGTCCGACGTCGGACAGGCCGTCCTGCGCACGACGAGCTTCACGGCGGACCTGACCGGCCGGCCGGCCGGTGCCTACAGCCTCAGCGCCCGACTGACGGACGCGCTGGGCCACGACGGCGACTACTCGCCGAAGGCCGTCTACAACTACCAGCCGCGGGGCTTCGGAGGCGGGCAGGCACCCCCGCCATCAGCGCCGCAGGCAGGGCCCACTGTCCCGTCTGGGCCGAACAAGGCGCCCGGCGCGGTGACGCCTCCTCGCGCCGCGCCGGCTGCCACGAACCTGGCGAAGACGGAGCGGCAGGTCGACAGGGCGCCCAAGAGCGCACCGAAGCCGCAGGGCCTGCCCGCGACGAGGGTCCCGGCAGCTCTACCGCACCTCAACGAGGTGCCGAAGGTCATCGGGAACACCATCGCCGATTCGCTTCAGAAGCCGACGATCCCGCTCCTTCTCGTGGTGATCGTGGTTGGCTTCCTGCTGCTGCAGAACCAGATCGACCGGCGTGACCCAAAGCTCGCGTCGGCGCCCGTAGGTGCCGAACCAGAGCTGGAGTTCGGACCCGCTCGGGGCAAGGGAAGGCAGGTCAGGATCGTGGGAGGAGGTGCGTCAGCATGAGCCGAGTCGCCACCGCAGTGGGTGACACCGTCCCCGTCGCGGAACGCTTCCGGGTCACCCAGTGGCTCCGGCTCGGGGCGGTGTTCCTGGTCGTCCTGCTGCACGTCGCGGCTCCCGAGACCCTTGCTCCCGACGACGGCCAGCTGCTGCCCTGGACCTTCACCTTCTGCGCCGTGGCTGTGGCCGCCGAGGTGCTGCTCCGGGTCATCCCCCGGCAGGTGATCCTGATCTTCTCCGGGATGCTGCTGGTCGACGGCATCTGGCTGGCCTACGGCGCCTACCTCACGGGCGGGACGACCAGTCCCCTTCGCTACCTCATGCTGCTGCAGCTCGGGGCGGTCGCCCTGCTCGCCTCGTCGCGCACGGGGGTCAAGCTGGCGCTGTGGTACTCGCTCCTGCTCGTGACGATGCGCAACGCGACCGCGCGTGGCCTGCTGCCTGAGACGGCACCGCCGCACCTGAGCGGGTACGGGTCAGCCGACCAGCGCCTGGCCATCTTCGT
>JAODNB010000277.1 GCA_025464795.1 Frankiales bacterium | reverse complement strand
CGTAGGTCCATGCGCGTGGCGGACCCGGCAGCACGTGGGGGACGATGGGGTCGTACAGGCCCGGCTTCAGGAAGTGGGTCGCTCCCGCCCCAGCCAGCAGTCCTGCGAGCAGGTACGGGGAGGCCGTCGCCAGTCGGGTCACGTCTGCGACCCTAGGCCTATGAGCGTCGCGCCAGGGACCTACCGGCACTGGAAGGGGGCGCACTACCTCGTGCTCGGACTCGGCCACGACGCGAACGACGCGTCGAGGACCGCCGTGGTGTACCTGCCGCTCTACCCCCTCGAGGGGCCGCCCTTCGCGGTCCGGACGCTCGCGGACTTCACCGCCTGGGTCGATCCGAGCACCGGTGCTGCCGTGCCGGAGGGCCAAGGCGTGCAACGCTTCACGCCGCTGTAAAACCAGGCGACCCTGTCGGTGCCGTCGCCTAGGTTCGAGGGGTCATGACTGCGACCCAGCTCGACGCTGAGATCCGTGCAGCGGACCGGTCCGCACAGCCGCCCGACGACCCGTCGCGCTCGCTGCGCTGGGACCGCGTCCGCAGGGCAGCGACGGCCTGGGCCTTCGGCGCAGCGCTGCTCGCCGCCCTCGGCGAGACCTTCGGGACGGTGGTCGCCGGCCGCATCGCCGAGCACCCCACCCAGGGGCTGGTGGAGCTGCTCGGCCTCTGCCTCGTCGGCGGCGCAGCTCTCGACACCGCTGGGCGCACCATCTGGGCCGAGGTGGTCGATCGGGCTGAGGGAAAGCTGCGCGAGGACCTCCTCGCGGCTGCCATGGCGCAACCGCTCGCCGTCCTGTCCGAGACCGCCGTGGGCGAGGTCCTCGACCGCGTGGACGACGACACCCACGAGCTCGGTGCCCTGCTCCGCCGCATGATCTGGGACCTGCTGCGGACGGCCTTCCGCGCGATCCCGATGTGGGTCGTCGCCGGCCTGACGTTCTGGCCGGCGTGGTTCCTGTTCCCCCTGGTCGGGATCGTCACCGTGCTCGCCGTCCGGCCTCTGGCAGAGCAGATCTCCGAGCTCAAGATCGCGGAGGAGATCGCGTGGACCGACCACGCGGCCGCGATGGAGGAGGGCGTCGCCGCACGGGACGACCTCCGCTCGAGCCTGGGCCAGGCCTACCTGCTCCGTCGCTGCGCAGAGCTGTCGCACCAGGTCCAGCTCCGGGTCGCGGCGACCTGCCGGATCGGCAGCCGACTGAGCCGGCGAGCTTCGATCTTGTTGCACGGCCTGCTCGCCGGCAGCGCCGTCACCGGGGTCGTCCTCGTCGAGCACCACCGCATGTCGACCGCTGAGCTCGTCACCCTCTTCCTCGTCACCAGCGCCTTCGTCGGCCAGATCGACCAGGTGGCTCGGCACATCCCGGACCTCCAGCAGGGCCTGGGCGCCATGACTCGCCTGCGGCAGCTGCTCGACGTCGAGCCCGAGCCGTCCGGAGGGCTTCCGGTGCCGGAGGGCGAGCTGTCGATCTCCGTCCGCGGACTGTCCTTCGCCTACCCCGAGGGGACCTTCGCCCTCAGGGACATCGACCTCGAGGTCCCGGCCGGGCAGACCACGGCCCTCGTCGGCCGCACGGGCAGCGGCAAGTCGACGCTCGCCGCGCTCCTGTCCCGAGCCATGGATCCGCCGCGCGGGACCGTGCGGCTCGGCGGGGTCGACGTCCTCGACCTCGACCTCCAGCAGCTGCGCAGTGCCGTGGGTGTGGTGACCCAGCGCACCGAGATCCTCGCCGCCACGCTGGCTGAGAACGTCACGCTGTTCACGGAGGTGCCCCGTACGGCCGTCGTGGAGGCTCTTGACCTGCTCGGGCTCAGCGACTGGGCGAACGGACTGCCCGAGGGGCTCGACACGCTGCTCGGTCCAGGGGGCACCACGCTGTCGGCCGGTGAGGAGCAGCTCGTCGCGTTCGCCCGGCTGCTGGTGCGGGACGTGCAGGTCGTGGTGCTCGACGAGGCCACCGCGCGCATGGACCCCGTGACGGAGGCACGCGTGGTGCAGGCCGCCGAGCGACTGCTGGCCCGCAGGACCGGCGTGGTCGTCGCGCACCGCCTCTCCACGACCGCCCGGGCGGATCGGGTGGTGCTCCTCGACGCGGGACGGGTGCAGCAGCAGGGTCTGCGGGCTGAGCTCGCTGCCGAGCCCGGTCGCTTCCGGGACCTGCTCGACGCTGCCGGCACCCCCGACGTCACGGAAGCGGTGGACTACGGGTCGCTGGGCAGCGCCCGACGCGCCGGAGAGCCGCCGCCAGCACCGGGGATCGACAGCGGGCCTGGCCTCGCACGCGGGACCGCTCGGGTCCTGGCGATCCATCCCCGATGGGGCGCGTTGGGGGCGTTCCTGTTCCTCGTCCAAGCCCTGCTCGGCGCGTTCGGAGCCCTGACCGGCCTGGTCTGGGGCGAGCTCGTGGCGTCGCTGCAGAACGGGGGGACCCCCGTCACGGAGACCGTGCTGCTGACCCTGAGCCTGCTCATCGGCCCACTGGTCCTGTCGGTCGCGACGCGGATCTACCCGCAGTGGTGGGTGGCTGTGATGCTGCGTGTGCGGCTGTCGGTCCTGCTCGGTCAGACGAACCAGCACCGGCTCCCCCGCACCCCGCCGGGAGAGGTCGTCGCCCGCGCCATGGACGCCGACAGGTACGCCCGGTACGCCGACCGGTGGGTCGACTTCCTCAACGGCTTCGCCATCGCCATGGTGACCGCCGCAGCGGCTCGCGACCTGCTCGCCGGGGGCGTCCTGCTCGCCGTCATGGCAGGGTCGGCCGCCGCCTCCCGGGTGGGCTCGCCCATGGCGGGGCGCTCGGCCGCGGCGTCGTCCCTGGCGCGGGCCAGGTTCGGTCGGGCGCTCGTGTCGGCACTGGACTCCGCGCGGACGGTCAAGCTCGCGGCCGCGACGCCCGGCGTCCACCGGCACCTGCGAGAGGTCGACAGCGGCCGGGTCGACGCAGCCGTCTTCGAGCACCGCGTCCAGGCCCTCCTCGACGGTCTGCCGGTCGTGCTGGTGAAGGCCGGCGTGGTGCTGGGGTGGCTCGTCTACCTGCAGGGCGGCTGGGGCCTCGCGACCGCGCTGCTGGTCACCACCGCTGTCAACGGCTTCGACTGGTTCGGCCGGGTGGCCGGGGCCGTGATCACCGAGGCGCCGGGTGTCGCGCGTTGGCAGGAGGCGACGACGCAGCTCGCCGGCGGGGGTGACCTGATGCGGCTGCCGCAGGGCGTCGACCTCATCCGCGGCCTCGCGCCGGAGCCGCCGAAGGTCCTCGCCACGCCGCTGCAGGAGCTGCGGCTGACCGGCCTGACGGCCGTGCACGACGACGGAACCGTAGGGGTCCAGTCCGTCGATCTCACCGTACGGGCCGGCCAGCTCGTCCTGCTCCTCGGCCAGGTGGGGTCGGGCAAGTCCTCACTGCTGTCAGCGCTCGCCGGCCTGGCCCATCACACCGGCAGCCTGCAGTGGAACGGCACCGAGGTCGAGGACCCACAGGTCTTCCTGCGCCCCGGACAGGTCGCGCACGTCGCCCAGGTCCCCCGGGTGCTGTCCGGGACGTTCGCCGACAACGTACGGCTCGATCACGCGCGCGACGTGCACGCTGCCGTGGACGATGCCCGGCTCGGGCTCGACGTGGCCGTCGCCGGTGGCATCGATGCCGTCGTCGGCCACCGAGGTGTGCGGCTGTCGGGCGGTCAGGTGCAGCGCCTCGCTCTGGCGCGCGCCCTGGCCGCCGGTGCCGAGCTCGTCCTGGCGGACGACGTGTCGAGCGCTCTCGACGCGCGCACCGAGGTCGAGCTGTGGCAAGCGCTACGGGCCCGCGGCGCGACCGTGCTGGGAGCCACGTCCAAGCGCGCCGCCCTGGCGCTCGCAGACGTCGTCGTCGTGCTCGTCGACGGCCGCGTCGTCGCGACGGGACCCTGGTCGGACCTGGCGCAGGACTGGGCCCAGCTCTCGGGGTGATGCGCGCCGCTCAGGACGGCGGGCGCAGCAGCTCATCTGCCGGCGGGCGGGCCACGGGGAGCGTCGGGATGACAACCGCCTGAAGCACGGAGACGAGCTCGTCAGCGGGCAGCGGCCGGCTGTAGAGGAACCCCTGGGCGGTGGCGCACCCCAGCTCCTGCAGCGCCTGCAGCTGCCCGGCCGTCTCCACGCCCTCGGCCACGGTGTCCATCCCGAGCGAGCTCGCGAGCGCCAGGATCGCCTGGACGATCGCGCCGTCCTCGGGGTCGGTGCCCACCCCGTCGACGAACGAGCGGTCGATCTTCAGGGCATCCACGGGGAACCGCTTCAGGTAGCTCAGCGACGAGAACCCCGTCCCGAAGTCGTCCACATGCAGCCGAACGCCCAGACCCTGCAGTCCGCGGAGCACCTCCATGGTCTCCTCGGCGTCGCGCATCAGGACGCTCTCGGTGATCTCGAGGGCGACACAGGCCGGGTCGAGCCCGCTGGCGGTGAGGATGTCCGCCACCCGCGCCACGACGTCGGGCTGGACGATCTGGACGCCCGACAGGTTCACCGCCATCACCAGGCCGCTGTGGGCCGGGTAGCGCGCCTTCCAGAGGGCGAGCTGACGGCACGCCTCGGCGAGCACCCACTCCCCGAGCGGCACGACCAGCCCGGTCTCCTCGGCGATCGGGATGAACTCTGCGGGGGGTACGAGCCCGCGCGTCGGGTGGAGCCAACGAACGAGCGCCTCGAAGCCGACGAGGTGCCCCGTGCGAAGGTCGATGAGGGGCTGGTAGTGCAGCCGAAGCTGCTCCTCGGTGATGGCCCGCCGCAGCTGCATCTCGGTGTCCAGCCGGCCCATCGCCTCGTCACGCATCTCGTCCGCGAACACCACCGAGCGCGCCCGGCCGCTCTGCTTCGCGCGGTACATCGCGGCGTCGGCGTCGCGCAGGAGCGAGCTCGGCGCGTCGTCCGTTCCTGAGGTCAGGGCGATCCCGGTGCTCACGGTCACGACCAGCTCCGAGCCGTTGACGGTGATGGGTGAGCTGACCGCGTTCTGCAGCCGCTCGGCGATCGACAGCGCGTGGCCGGCGTGGGCCAGCTCCTGGCACAGCACGACGAACTCGTCGCCCCCGAACCGGGCCACCGTGTCCCCGGGGGCGATCTCCGCCGTCAGCCGGCGGGCCACCTCGACCAGCACCTCGTCACCGACGTCATGACCGAGGCTGTCGTTGATCACCTTGAAGCGGTCCACATCGATGAACATGACGCCCATCGGCCTGCTGTGACGGGTGATCGCTCCGAGCGAGTGCGTGAGGCGGTCGACCAGCAGTGCCCGGTTGGGAAGCCCGGTGAGGCGGTCGTGCAGCGCCTCCCGAACGAGCTGCTCCTCCATGAGCTTGCGCTCGGTGATGTCCCAGCAGATGCCGACCATGCGGGTCGGAGTGCCTGCTCCGTCGGTCACGATCTCGCCCCAGCTCGAGAGGGTTCGGACCTGGCCGTTGGGCCAGGTCACCCGCTCCTCCATCTCGAAGGGCTCGAGGGTCGCGAGCGAGCGCTGGTGGACGGCCATCACGTGCTCACGGTCCTCAGGCACGATCATCTCGAGGAACTGCTCGTACGTGGCGTTGAACGACTGTGGCTCCCGGCCGTAGATCCGGTAGAGCTGATCGCTCCAGAGGTTCGTGTTAGTGGCGATCTCGAAGTCGTAGCTCCCGACGTGCGAGATGCGTTGGGCCTCCACGAGCCGGCGCTCACGGGCGATCAGGTCGGTCTCGCGCTCGTGCCGCCACACCACGACCGAGATCACGTCAGCGATCTCCCGGAGCAGCTCCGTGTCGATGTCGTCGCGGTCGACCTGGAGGAGCCCGAGCACCTCCGTGCCCTGCAGCAGCAGTGCCTCTCCCGGACCGACCTCGGCGGAGCGGGCCCGCAGCGGCTCGAAGACCCGCCCGATCGACGCGGCGAGCATCCAGTCGTGAGTGCCGCGCTCGGTGAGGTACAGAGCAGCCGCGGGCACCTCGAGCAGCTCGCAGGTGACCGTCACAGCCTCTGCCAGGACCTCCTTCAGAGACCTCTGGTCGAGCGCCAGGTTGAGGAGGAGGTGCTGGGATTGAGGCACGATCGCCGTTCTGTGTAGTGAGCTGTCCTGTTCGACCCAGTGTGCGAAGTCAAGATCGTCAGCGACATGGCCCGGCCGGACTAGTCCCGCGCCAGGCAAGATGGGGGCATGCAGCTGCCCGTGATGCCGCCCGTCTCCCCCATGCTGGCCAAGAGCGTTCCGGAGGTCCCCGAGGGCGACTACCTCTTCGAGCCGAAGTGGGACGGGTTTCGGGCCGTCGTCTTCCGGGACGGTGACGAGGTCGTGCTGGGCAGCCGCAACGAGAAGCCGCTCACGCGCTACTTCCCGGAGGTGGTGGAGGCGGTCAAGGCCAACCTCCCCGAGCGCTGCGTCATCGATGGGGAGATCGTCATCCTTGCCGGCAAGGGACTGGACTTCGTAGCGCTGCTCCAGCGCATCCACCCGGCAGACAGCCGGGTGCAGAAGCTGGCGCTCGAGACTCCTGCGAGCTTCATCGCCTTCGACCTGCTCGCCCTCGATGACGAGGACCTCACCAGTCGACCCCAGTCCGAGCGCCGGGCCCTGCTCGAGAAGGCGCTGGCGAAGGCCGACCCCCCGGTTCACCTGACACCCGTGACAGAGGACCCGGCGGTCGCGCGTGGCTGGTTCCAGGTCTTCGAGGGCGCCGGGCTCGACGGCGTGGTGGCCAAGCCCAAGGGCGCCGCCTACCAGCAGGACAAGCGCGTCATGCAGAAGGTCAAGCACAAGCGGACCTGCGACGTCGTCGTGGCCGGGTACCGCCTTCACAAGTCCGGACCGGTCGTCGGGTCTCTCGTCCTCGGCCTGTACGACGACAACGGCGACCTGCAGCACGTGGGGGTTGCCGCCAGCTTCACGAACGCTCGCCGCAAGGAGCTGATCGACGAGCTCGCCCCGTACGTCAGCGAGGGCCCGCACCCCTGGGTGGGTGACGTGGTCCCCGAGCGCAACCCCAACCAAGCCGCCGGCAGCAGGTGGAACAGCGGCAAGGACCTGTCCTTCGTCCCGCTGCGCCCAGAGCTGGTGGCTGAGGTCGGCTACGACAACATGGAGGGGACGCGCTTTCGCCACACGGCGCAGTTCAAGCACTGGCGACCGGACCGGACGGCGCAGTCGTGCACCTATGAGCAGCTCGAGGTCCCGGTGCGGTTCGACCTCGGCGAGGTCCTCGGCGCGTGAGCGCCACGCTCGTCGCCACTGAGGTCACGGTCGTCCGGGGGCCCCTCCTCGTGCTGTCCCAGGTCACCGCCACCATCGCGCCGGGGACCCGGCTCGGGGTCGTCGGTCCCAACGGCGTGGGCAAGTCGACGCTGCTGGCCTGCTTGGCCGGGGACCTCCGCCCCGACAGCGGCAGCGTCACCAAGGCCCCACCGCACGCGAACGTCGGGCTGCTCCCGCAGGAGCCGGACAGGGTCCCCGGTGAGACCGTGCAGGCCTTCCTGCTGCGCCGGACCGGGGTGACGCGGGCGCAGCAGGCGATGGATGCCGCAGCTGAGGCTCTCGGTCGTGGTGGCGAGGACGCCTACTCCGAGGCCCTCGAGCGGTGGCTCGCGCTGGGCGGCGCTGACCTGGAGGAGCGGGCTGAGGCCGTGTGCCAGCACATCGGGCTGTCCCCGGCCCTGCTCGCCAGCGAGATGACGTCGCTGTCCGGAGGGCAGGCTGCGAGGGCATCCTTGGCCAGCGTCCTGCTCTCGCGGTTCGACGTCTTCCTGCTGGACGAGCCGACGAACGACCTTGACTTCGCCGGCCTCGAGCAGCTCGAGGAGTTCGTCCTCGGACTGCAGCCGGGGCTGGTGCTCGTCAGCCACGACCGCGAGTTCCTGAGCCGCACCATCAGCTCCGTGCTCGACATCGACGGGCCGCTGCGCACAGCCCGCGTGTACAACGGCGGCTGGGACGCCTTCCTCGAGGCGCGAGAGGTCCGCAAGCAGCAGGCCGCCAGCGCCTTCGAGGTGTTCGAGGACAAGCGCGCGGGCCTGGTCCAGCAGGCCCAGCGCCAGCGCGAGCAGTCCGTCCGCGGAGCTCTTCGCGCCAAGCGGAAGATGCCGGACAACGACCGGGCCGCCAAGGGCGCGCGGATCGAGGCCGCCACGCACGCTGCCTCCCGCGTGAAGGGCATCGAGTCGCAGCTCAAGCACCTCGACGAGGTCGACGAGCCTCGCAAGGAGTGGAAGCTCCAGATGTCCATCGCCCCTGCGGCCCGCTCGGGGGACGTGGTCGCGGTGCTCGACCGAGCCGTCATCGAGCGGGGATCGTTCCGCTTCGGTCCGGTGACCCTGCAGGTCTCCTACGGGGAGCGCATCGCCCTCGTGGGCGCCAACGGCTCGGGGAAGACGACGCTGCTCCAGGCGCTGCTCGGGCGGCTCCCGCTGACCAGCGGCCGTCAGTCGCTCGGGAGCGGCGTCCTGCTCGGCGAGGTCGACCAGACCCGGAGCCAGTTCTCAGGCACGCCATCGGTGACGGACGTGCTCGTCGAGCGGACCGGATGGGTGGCCGCTGACGTGCGGACCCTCCTGGCGAAGTTCGGCCTGCGCGGCGACCACGCTCTGCGGCCGGGATCCTCCCTGAGCCCAGGCGAGCGGACCCGCGCCTCGCTCGCACTGCTGCAGGCGATCGGCGTCAACCTGCTGGTGCTCGACGA
>JAODNB010000270.1 GCA_025464795.1 Frankiales bacterium | reverse complement strand
CCACGGTGCCGCCGGACGTGTCGGAGCACCTGCTCTCGGTCCTCAGCGAGGCGCTCTCCAACGTTGCCAAGCACTCTCGGGCCAACCGGGCGAGCGTGGAGGTCGAGGCCTCCGGCGAGGTGGTCGTGCGGGTCGTCGACGACGGGGTCGGGATCGACGCGCAGGGCAGGCGCAGCGGGTTGAAGAACATGGCCGACAGAGCAGAGCTCCTCGGGGGGAGCTTCGAGGTGAACCCTGGACCCGCTGGCGGCACCGAGCTGGTGTGGCGGGTACCGCTGCGGGCCTGAGCTGCGGCTCGCTCAGAGCGACGTGTGTCCGCTCACTCGTGCGAGTGCCCCGCCTTGAGCTCGGCGATCAGCACCGCCGCCTGCGTGCGTCGGACCAACCCGAGCTTGCTCAACACGGACGAGACGTAGTTCTTCACCGTCTTCTCGGCGAGGAACATCCGCTCACCGATCTCGCGGTTGGTGAGGCCCTCGCCGATCAGGTCGAGGATCTTGCGCTCCTGGTCCGTCAGCGAATCGAGCGGGTCCTTGCGGGTGGACTCGGTGCGCATCCGGTTGAGCAGCCTCGCGGTCGCCTGCGGGTCCAGGAGGGAGCCACCGTTGCCAACGGTCCGGATGGCTCCCACCAGGTCGCTGCCGCGGATCTGCTTGAGGACGTAGCCAGCGGCTCCGGCCATGATCGCGGCGATGAGCGCGTCGTCATCACCGAACGACGTCAGCATGAGGCACGCGAGATCAGGCAGCGACGAGCGCAGGTCCCGGCACACCGAGATGCCATCGCCATCGGGGAGGCGCACGTCCAGGACCGCGACGTCGGGCTTCAAGGCCGGCACGCGGGCCAGCGCCTCGGCAGCCGTGGAGGCCTCGCCCACGACCTCGAGGTCAGGCTCAGACTCGATCAGGCTCTTCAGGCCCTGCCGCACGATCTCGTGATCGTCCATCAAGAACACCCGAAGGGTGCGCACGTCGTCCATGCGGCAGAGCATGTCAGGTCGTCCAGCCCCAACGACCCGGGCAGAAGGCCCTAGTTGTCGGGACCTTCGACCCCCTTCCCGCTGGCCGTCGGAGCGGGAGGCTGGGAGCAAGGAGGAAGACATGAGCCTCGCCCTGATCCCTTCCGCGCCGTGGCCCGCGCCCCCTGGTGCGGAGTCCCAGCCCGCCGAGAGGATGGGCTGGTACGCCGCCGTCGCGCGATGGGCCCCGTCGAAGCACAACACGCAGCCCTGGCGCTTCGTGGTGCGGGAGACCTCGCTGGAGCTGTGGGCGGATCCGCGGCGGATGCTGCCAGAGACCGATCCCCATCGGCGGGAGATGATCATCTCGTGCGGGGTGGCGCTCCACTTCGTCACGGTGGCCGCCTCCGCCCTCGGTCGTCAGGTGAGCACAGCGGTGCTGCCCGAGGGGAGCGGAGGTCTGCTGGCTCGCTTGGTCGAGGTGGGCAGCCGTCCTGTCACAGCCGACTGCCGAGCGCTGCTCGACCTCATCCCTCGGCGGCGAACGGACCGCGGGCCCCTCGACGGTGATGCCCTCCCGCCCGGTGTGCCGTTCCTGCTGCAGTCGGAAGCCGCCGCTCACGGAGCCTCCCTGAGACTGGTCACGGCGCCTGGTGACCGAGCAACTCTCGCGGGCCTGGTCGCGCGGGCGGACAGGTTGCTCGTGCAGCGCGCTGCGGTCGACCGCGAGCTTGCAGGATGGCTACGAGAGCCCGGCGATGCCCGCAGGGACGGTGTCCCGACCTCGCAGACGAGAGGACCGGCGGCGTCGTACCGCGCTGAGTTCGTGCAGCGTGACTTCTCCTCCTCCCGGTCCACGCCAGATCACGACAGGGACGGCGCGGACCATCCGGTCGTGGGGATCCTCTGCACGGTCGGTGACCGTGAGCCCGACTGGCTCACTGCCGGCGGCGCGCTCGGGGCAGTGCTCCTGCGCGCGGCTGCTCACGGCGCCAACAGCTCCTACCTGAACCAGCCGGTGGAGGAGACCGCCATCCGCCACCAGATGCGTGATCGCCTCGCGCTCACCGGGTCGGCTCAGGTCGTGCTGCGGATCGGGGTGGGCGGCGCCGTTGGCCCGACCCCCCGACGTGATCCTGCTGAGATCACCTTCCGAGGGAGCAGCTGACGATGCGGAACATCGTCGTGGGTGTGACTGGGCGCCCGGAACCCGAGCCCGCGCTGGACTTCGCGCTGGAGGAGGCTCTCCGGCGCCGGCTGCCGCTCCTCGTCGTGCATGCGTGGACGCTGCCTGCCTACGGGGAGCTCCCGCCGGCGCTCTTCCCCGGCGAGATCAGGCAACGACGGACCGAAGGCCATCGTGTTGCCCGAGAAGCGCTGGAACGTGCAACAGGGAAGGCGACTGGTGCGCGAACCGTTGCCTCGAGCGTGATGGTCGTGGAGGGGGACCCGACGCAGTGCCTGCTGTCCATGGCGGGCTCGGCGGCCCTCCTCGTCGTGGGGACGCGAGGAGGCGGACGCCTGGTTCGTGCGCTGCACGGCTCGGTTGCCCAGGCTTGTCTGCGCGGGTCACTCGCGCCAGTCGCGGTGGTCCCTCAGGAGGGTGCCGCGGTGCCTGACCGGTGGCTGCGCAGTCGTGTCCTCGTCGGGCTGGACGGGTCGCCGGCATCTGTCACCGCGCTCGGCTGGGCCGTGGCGCAAGCGCGTGAATGGGGATCGCCGTTGATCCCCGTGGTGGTCAGCGACGTGCGCGGCCGAGCTCCGGTCGGTCTGATGAGCTCAGTGCCAGAGGCTCGGGACGACCTCTCCGCGCAGGTGTGGAAGCACGTGGTCGAGGCGGGGGGATCGGATCTCGAGGTGCACCCCCGCTTCCTCGAAGGCTTCGCGCGAGAGCGGCTGAACGCTCTGGCCGATCCGCACGACCTCCTGGTGCTGGGGTCGCGAGGCCGCGGCACCATGGCGAGCGCCCTGCTCGGGAGCACCTCCACCGCCGCCTTGACGGTCAACTGCACGGTGGTCGTCGTCCGCGAGGGGCAAGCCAGGCGCGAGATCCACCAGGCCCGCACGCAGCCCATGATCCTGTGAACCGAGCGTTCGGACCTTCGGCCCTTGATGCCGGCCCAGCTCAGCGGAGGGCTCACCTGGACGACCTGGCCTGGCGGGACGTTGGTCCTGCGGAGGTCGTGACCTTCCACACTGTCGAGCAGTCGGGCTGTCGCGGGAGGTTGTTCTCAGAGCGGCCAAGGAGGTC
>JAODNB010000235.1 GCA_025464795.1 Frankiales bacterium | reverse complement strand
CCGAAGCCCTGCGCGCGGGTCAGCGCCATGACCTCCTCCAACGACCGCTCCCCGTCGTCGCCGACCCGCAGGCCATACCGGACGGAGTCGAAGCGGGCGAGGTTCGAGGAGGCCTCGGACGGCGCGATCAGGTAGTACGCGGGGAGGGCGTAGGCGAAGTGCGGGCAGCTGACCTCGCTGACGACGGCGCCCTGACCCTCGAGCAGGGCGACCGCCTCGTCGAAGCGGGCCTGCACCCCCTCCTCGTAGACGTCGCCCTTGAGCTCCTTGACGACGCCGACGCGCAGGCCGCTCACGTTGCCCTCGCGTGCGGCGGCGACCACAGGAGGCACGGGCTGGTTGATCGAGGTCGAGTCCCGCGGGTCGTAGCCGGCGATGACCTCGTGCAGCAGCGCCGCGTCGAGGACCGTGCGGGCACAGGGACCGGCCTGGTCCAGGGAGCTCGAGAAGGCGACGAGGCCGTAGCGGGACACCCCGCCGTAGGTCGGCTTGACGCCGACCGTGCCGGTCACCGACGCCGGCTGACGGATCGACCCACCCGTGTCCGTACCGATGGCGAGCGGGGCCTGGTAGCTGGCGAGGGCCGCAGACGAGCCACCGCCCGAACCGCCTGGGATCCGGGTGAGGTCCCATGGGTTGTGCGTCGGGCCGTAGGCGCTGTGCTCCGTCGAGGAGCCCATGGCGAACTCGTCCATGTTGGTCTTGCCGAGGATGACGACGCCCGCCGCCTTGAGGCGCGCGGTGACCGTGGCGTCGTAGGGCGGCCGCCAGCCCTCGAGGATCTTGGAGCCGACCGTCGTCGGGATGCCCTCCTGGCAGAGCACGTCCTTCAGGGCGAGCGGTACGCCGGCGAGCGGGCCGGTGAGCTCGCCGTCATCGACCCGGCGAGCCTGCGCGAGGGCTCCTTCGGCGTCGACGTGCAGGAAGGCGTGCACCTTGTCGTCCACGGCAGCGATCCGGTCCAGGTGGGCCTGCGCGACCTCGACGGCGCTGACGGTGCCGCTCGTGATGGCCTCGCGGGTCTCGGCGGCGGTCAGCCGGGTGAGGTCGGTCATTCCTCGTCCAGGATCCGGGGGACGCGGAAGCGCCCGTCCTCCTCGGCGGGAGCCCCGGAGAGCGCCTGGGCAGGCGTGAGGGAGGGCTTCACGACGTCCGGCCGCGTCACGTTCTCGAGCGGGACGGCGTGGCTGGTCGGCGGCACGTCCGCGGCGCTGACCTCGCTGATCTGGGCCACCGCCCCGAGGATCACGTCGAGCTGCCCGGCGAGCCGGTCGAGCTCGCTGTCTTCCAGCGCGAGGCGGGACAGGCGCGCGAGGTGCGCGACCTCCTCGCGGGTGATCTCAGGCATGCAGGTCCTCCAAGTGGGTCGCAGCGAGTCTAGGCGGGGCTGGAACGCGAATTGACGACGGCGAAACACGGCGGCAATCAGGGCCGGTCACGATGACCCCATGTCCTACCTGCTGCGCGTCGTGCTTCCCGACCGTCCTGGCATGCTCGGCGCCGTCGCCACGGCCATCGGTGAGGCTGGCGGCGACATCGTGAGCCTGGACGTCGTGGAACGCGGACCCGAGGGGGCGGTCGACGACCTGCTCGTCCAGCTGCCCCACGGCGGACTGGCGGACGTTCTGATCACGAGCGCGCAGTCCGTCCCGGGAGTGGTGGTGGAGTCGCTGCGCCCTTACCTGGGTGCCGACGACCTCCACCGCGACCTCGAGCTCGTGGACGAGCTCGCCGCCGCGCCTGCTGACGCGTTGCAGCTGCTCGTCGACCTGGCCCCTGGGGTCTTCCGCGCCGGCTGGGCCCTCATCGTCGACGGCAGCGGGGTCCTGGCCGCGAGCTCCGGCTCTCCCGAGCTGACCGCAGTCTCCCTGCCGTGGCTGCCCCTTGCGACCGCCCGGCGCATGGACACCAAGGAGGAGTGGGTCCCGGAGCGGTGGGACACCCTCGGCACCGAGCTGGTGGCAGCACCCGTCGGATCGCCCGACCGGGTCATCCTGGTCGGCCGGCCGGGCGGTCCCAGGTTCCGGGCGTCAGAGGTCCTGCGGCTGGCCCACCTGGCCGGCATCGCGGCGACGGTCACCTCCGTCACCGCCTGACTCAGCCTTCGAGGACCGTCGCCAGGTCGCGGGCTGCGTCAGGCCCGTCGGTGAGGAGCACGACGAAGCCGCGGTCGTCCAGCACGGGCACGCCCAGCTTCACCGCCTTGTCGTACTTGCTCTTGCCGGGCTCCTCGCCGACGACGACGAAGTCCGTCTTCTTGGACACGCTCCCGCTGACCTTGCCCCCGCGCTCCTGGATCGCCTCGCTCGCGCCGTCACGGCTGTACGAGGCCAGCGTCCCCGTCACGACCACGGTGATCCCCTCGAGGGGTCGCGGGCCCTCGGCGGCACCCTCGTCGGCCATCCGAACGCCAGCCGCCGCCCACTTGCGGACGATCTCACGGTGCCAGTCGACCGAGAACCATTCGAGGACCGCCCGGGCGATGGTCGGGCCGACACCGTCGATCGGGGCGAGCTCTTCCTCGGTGGCGCCGCTGATGCGGTCCATGCTGCGCAGCGCCCGGGCGAGCTCGCGGGCGGCCGTCGGTCCGACGTGGCGGATGCTGAGCGCCACGATGACGCGCCAGAGCGGCTGTGCCTTCGCCTTGTCGAGGTTGTCGAGCAGCACGCGGCCGTTGGCGCTGAGGGAGCCGTCCTTGTTGCGGAAGAACGCGCTGCGCAGGAGCTGCTCCTCGTCGAGGGTGAACACGTCACCCTCGTCCTGCACGACCCCTTCTGCCAGCAGGGCGTCCGCGGCCTTCCAGCCCAGGCCCTCGATGTCGAAGCCGCCGCGGCCGGCCATCGAGAAGATGCGCTCGCGCAGCTGGCTCGGGCAGCTCTGGCTGTTGGGGCACCGCAGGTCGACGTCACCCTCCTTCGCCGGTCTCAGCGTCGTGCCGCACGACTCGCACTCCGTCGGCATGACCCAGTGCGGACGCGCCTCGTGACCGTCGTCCAGCACCGGGCCCAGTACTTCGGGGATCACATCCCCCGCCCGCCGGACGAAGACCGTGTCGCCGACCCGGACGTCCTTGCGTCGGACCTCACTGGCGTTGTGCAGCGTCGCCATGCCGACCATCACCCCGCCGACGTGCACGGGCTCGAGCACAGCGAAAGGCGTGACGCGGCCCGTCCGGCCGGTGTTGACGGCGATGCCCCGCAGCAGCGTCGTGACCTCCTCCGGCGGGTACTTGTGGGCGATCGCCCACCGCGGTGCCTTGCTGGTGGCCCCGAGCCGTCGTTGCAGCGGCACCTGGTCGACCTTGACGACGACGCCGTCGATCTCGTGCTCGACGTCGTGCCGGTGCTCACCCCAGTGAGCGATGTATCCCAGCGCGCCCTCGATGTCGTCGAACACCTCGTAGCGCGCGCTCGTCGGCAGTCCCCACTCCTTGAGCTGCGCGTACGCCTCCGACTGGGACGCCGGCTCCCATCCGCTGCGCTCGCCGATGCCGTGGATCGTCATGGTCAGCGGCCGGGTCGCGGTGACGCGGGGGTCCTTCTGCCGCAGGGACCCGGCGGCCCCGTTGCGCGGGTTGACCAGCGGGGCCTTGCCCTCCGCCAGCAGCCGCTTGTTCACCGCCTCGAAGTCGGCCGTCGCGATGAACACCTCCCCGCGGACCTCGAGGACCTCCGGCCAGCCGGCGCCGGACAGCCGTGCCGGCACGTTGCGCACGGTGCGGACGTTCGGGGTGATGTCCTCCCCCATGCGGCCGTCACCACGGGTCGCTGCCCGTTCGAGGATCCCGTTGCGGTAGACCAGCGCCACAGCGAGACCGTCGATCTTCAGCTCGCACAGGTACCTCGGCGAGCCCTCCCGGGCCTGGCGAGCGGCCCAGGCGCGCAGCTCCTCCTCCGTGAAGACGTTGTCGAGGCTCATCAGCCGCTCGAGGTGCTCCACCGGCGCGAAGTCGGTGCTCCAGGTCTCGTTGACCTTCTGCGTCGGCGAGTCGGAGGTGATGAGCAGCGGGTGCTCGGCCTCGAGCGCCTCGAGCTCTCGGACCAGCGCGTCGTACTCCCCGTCGGCAGCACTGGGCGAGCTCAGGACGTAGTAGCGAAAGGCAAGCTCCTCGATGGTGCGGGACAGCTCGGCGTGACGCTCACGCGCGGCCACCGGAACGCCCTCGACCTCCTGGCTCACCTGTCCGCCTCCGCTGCTTCCACGCACCGCCCCATGATGGCCTTTGCCTGCTCAGCCGACGATCCGGCCAAACCGCAGGCCGGGGTGAGGGTCACGTCGGTCAAGCCGACACGGTCGCGCAGACGTCCGACGGTCTCGCTGATGCGCGTCACCGACGGAAGTCGTCCGGTCGTCGGCACCACCCCGAGCAGCAGTCCGACGCCCTTCTCCAGGGCGATCCCGAGGGCCTCGTGATCCGTCACGTCGAGCATGGCGGCATCGATGCTCATCGCGTCGGCCTCCGACATGAGGTCCAGCGGCGGGTGCGGCGCGCAGCAGTGCAGGACGGTCTCCTCTGCGGCCTCCAGCACGGTGCGCAGGTGCTGCCGGGCGAGCTGGACGTCCGGGGCGCGGAAGGTGCCGAAGCCGCTGGCCGTGCGGATCTGGGCCTTGAGGACCCCGGGCAGGGCTGGCTCGTCGACCTGGAGGACGACCCGCGTCCCGGGCAGCCGCTTCGCCACGTCGGCGACGTGCAGGGCAAGGCCCTCGCGCAGCGACGACGCGAGGTCGGCGACGGCGCCGTGGTCGGCGAGCAGCTTGCTCCCGCGGTGCAGCTCCAGGACGGAGGCCAGCGTCCACACCCCGGCGGCCTGGACCTTCAACACCTCGGGCGGGCTTCCTGCAGCTGCGTCCTCGAGAGCGTCCAGGTCCCACTTCAGCTGGTCCTTGGCCCTCTGCCCCACCCGACTGGGCCGGGGGGTGATGCGCCAACCGGTCGGCTGCACGTCGACGTACAGGTCTGAGAGCAGCGCGGCGCCCCGACCCGCGAGGTCGGCGTGCCAGCCCCGGTCCGGGAGCTCGGGCAGGTACGGGATGGGCACCGTGTCCAGGACCTGCCGCACTGCTTCGGCAAGGTCCTCCCCGGGCAGCGAGCCGATGCCGGTCGCGGTGCCCGCTCGCCACAGGGGCGGCGTCGTCACGCCCTGCGGGCGCGGGAGGCCTTGGCCGGTGCCTTCGCTTTCGCCTTCGCAGCCGGCTTGGCGGAAGCGCGCGCAGCCGGCTTGGCAGCGGGCTTGGCCGCGGGCTTGGCCGTGGGCTTGCGGATCGGCGCCTTCTGAGCGGGCACCTTCTGAGCGGGGGCCTTCTGCGCGGGGGCCTTCTGCGCGGGGGCGGTGGCCTTCTTGGCCGCGCCGAGGAAGGCGAGGTCGGCCTCGAGCGCGGCGATGACGTCAGCGCGTGGGGCACTGGCTCCGCGTACCGCGAGGCTGAACTGCTGGATGACCTCGAGGTCGGTCAGCTGCACCGTGCTCACATCGTCGTCGGCCATCTGCTCACCCTATAAGGAGGGCTTCCCGGATCGTGGCCGAGCCGAGAACCTCGTCGCCGTCGTAGAGGACGGCGGCCTGGCCGGGTGCCACGCCTCTGGCCGGGTCGGTGAGCCGCAGCTCCCAGCCGTCACCCGACGCGGTCGCCCCTGCTGTCGCCCCTGCTGTCACCATCGCTGTCACGGTGCAGTCGTGCACCATCCCGTGGGCGCGCAGCTGCACCGTGCACGCGAGCGGCAGAGCACGGGGGCTCGACCAGACCGGCGCGCCTGTCCTCACGGTGTCGACGTCGAGGGCCTCCTGCGTTCCGACGGTGACGGTCCGGGAGACGGGCTCGATCGACAGGACGTACCGCGGTACGCCGTCCTGCTTGTCGATCTTGAGACCTCGTCGCTGGCCGACGGTGAAGCCGTATGCCCCGTCGTGGTGGCCGACGACCGCCCCGCTGAGAGCATCGACGACCGGACCTGGCTGCTCGCCGAGGGCCGTGCGCAGGAAACCTGCGGTGTCGCCGTCGGCGATGAAGCAGATGTCGTGGGAGTCGGCCTTGTCCGCGACGCCGAGTCCCCGCTCACGAGCGAGGCGACGTACCTCGTCCTTCGTGATGCCGCCGAGGGGGAGGACGGTCGCGGCCAGCTGCGACGGGCTGAGGACGGCGAGCACGTACGACTGGTCCTTCTGGAGGTCGACGCTGCGGGAGAGCACGCCGTTGTCGAGGCGGGCGTGGTGCCCGGTGACGACCGCGTCGAAGCCGAGGGCGAGCGCGCGGTCGAGGACGGCCGCGAACTTGACCTTCTCGTTGCAGCGCAGGCAGGGGTTCGGCGTACGGCCGGCGGCGTACTCCGCGACGAAGTCGTCGATGACGTCCTCGCGGAACTGCGCAGCGAGATCCCAGACGTAGAAGGGGATCCCCAGCACATCGGCGACACGAGCGGCGTCCCGGGCGTCTTCGCGTGAGCAGCACCCGCGGGAGCCGCTGCGCAGCGCTTCGGGGGCCTCCGAGAGCGCGAGGTGCACGGCGGTGACCTCGTGACCTGCCTCGACGGCCAGGGCCGCAGCGACCGCCGAGTCGACGCCACCGGACAGGGCAGCGAGGAGCTTCACCGGACGGGTACCCGCCGGGCCCGTTCGACCGCGCCGGGCAGGACCTCGAGGAGCGCGTCGACGTCGGCTGGCGTGGAGCTGTGACCCAGGGAGAAGCGCAGCGAGCTTCGTGCGGTCTCCTCGTCCTGGCCCATCGCGACGAGCACGTGGCTCGGACGCGCGACCCCGCTCGAACACGCCGAGCCGGTGGAGACCTCCACCCCGCGGGCATCGAGCAGCAGCAGCAGCGAGTCGCCTTCGCAACCGGGGAAGGAGAAGTGCGCGTTGCCGGGCAGGCGGTGGACCGGATCACCGTTGTAGACCGCAGACGGGACCGCGGCGAGCACCCGGCGTACGAGGTCGTCGCGGAGCGCGGCGAGGTTGGTGGCGACGATCGGCTGGCGCTGGGTCGCGAGGGTCGCGGCCGCGGCCAGGCCCGCCAGTGCAGGGGTGTCGAACGTCCCGGAGCGGACATCGCGCTCCTGCCCGCCGCCATGGAGCAGCGGGGTGACCGCGACCTCACGGCCGAGCAGCAGGGCACCGACGCCGAGGGGTCCGCCGAACTTGTGGCCTGTGATGGTCATCGCGTCGACGCCGCTGGCGGCGAAGTCGACGGGCAGCTGACCGACGGCCTGGACCGCGTCGGTGTGGAACGGGACACCGTGCCGGTGCGCGACCTCCGCGAGAGCGACCACGGGCTGGACGGTGCCGACCTCGTTGTTGGCCCACATGACGGTCACGAGCGCGACGTCGGGCCCCATGGCGGCCTCGAGCACCTCGGGATGCACCCTGCCGAGCCGGTCGACCTCGAGCCAGGTCACGGTGGCGCCCTCGTGGGCGACGAGCCACTCGACGGCATCGAGCACCGCGTGGTGCTCGACCGCGCTGGCGAGGACCCGCGTGCGCGAAGGCGAGCGGCGGGCCCAGTACAGCCCCTTCACCGCCAGGTTGTCGCTCTCGGTGCCGCCGCCGGTGAAGAGCACCTCGGACGGACGGGCGCCCAGGGCGGCCGCCACCGCCTCGCGCGACTCCTCGACCGTGCGACGGGCGCGACGGCCCGCGGCGTGCAAGGAGGAGGCGTTCCCCGCCCGGGCCATGGCGTCCGCGACAGCCGCGATCGCCTCCGGCAGCATGGGCGTGGAGGCCGCGTGATCGAGGTAGGCCACGGGTCGAGCCTAGCCGTGCACCTACCGGACCAGGACCCGACGGCTGAGAGCGGCCCCGGTCGGCAGGTCCCGGGCGTCGACCACGACGACCTGGGTCGGGAGCAGGCCTGCGGCCTGCCGCACATCCCGAGCAACAGCCACGGCGACATCCGTCTCGTCCTGATCGGCTGTGGGAACGACGTGGACGAGCACCTCATCGGCGCCGTCGCGCGTGCTGGGACCGACTACCACGCGCCAGTCCACGACGTCGGCGCGGCCGTCGAGAGCAGCAGCCACTCCCCGGAGGTCGACGCCCCGCGTGCCCGTGCGCAGTGCGAGGGACGGCACGAGCGCGCCGCGCCGCGTACCGACCACGCGCGGGACCGTACGCCCGCAGCCGGGGCAGCTGCCCGTCGCGATGCCCTCGGCAAGGTCGCCGGTGCGCCATCGGAGGAGAGCAGTCCCCTTGAGACCGAGCTGAGTGAGGACGAGCTCGCCGCCACCTGAGGTGGCCTCGCCCGTCTCAGGGTCGACCAGCTGGAGCAGCTCGAGGTCCGGGTAGGTGTGCAGACCAGTGCCCTTGGGGCACTCACCCCAGAGCAGGCGATGACCGTCGGGCGCATGCGCGGCGAGCACGGTGACCCGACGGCCGAGGTGGGACAGGGCGGCGGCCACGTTCCGTCGCTCGTCGTCGCTCGGAGCGCCGATGAGCAGGACGGTGGAGAGGGCCTGCAACGAGGCACCGGCTTCGTCGAGGTCCTCGAGCAGGGTCGCCGCACGGCCACTGGGCAGCGCCAGGACGGTGGCCGGGACCAGCCTCAACGCCGCAGCCACCTCGTCGGCGTCGTCGCCGGGGAACAGCGCAGGGCAGCCCGCCCCGATCGCGCCGAGCTGCAGGGCCTGCAGGCTCGCGCTGGGTCTGAGCGGGAGGGCAGCCACGAGGACGTCGGCACGGCTCAGCCCGAGCACCTGCCAGAGCCTGGCCCCAGCACGGGCGACCACGTCGAGGTCGCCGCGGGTGCTGGCGACGGGGAAGCGCATGCCCAGACCCGCGAAGACGAAGGAGGTCGGCCGGATGTCGGCTTCGACCACAGCCCGGTAGGAACCGGGACGCGCCAGCCTGCTCGCCAGGGCCTTGCGCAGCTGCGGCCCCTCCGCGTGAAGGGCCCAGCCGGACTCCCCCGCCTGGAGGACGAGCGCCGCTGCTCCGGCCGGGTTGCCGTCGGCGCAGACGTCGCGCTCACCGACAGCGGGGAGCGTGGCCAGGGTCTCCGCCGAGCTCACCTGCGAGGCGGTCTTGCCGAGTGACTTCAGGCGGCCGCGCCAGAACGGCGAGAAGGGGCCGACCGCGTCGACGACCTGCGCCTTGAGGGCCGCCGCCTGCGTGGACTGCTGCTGCTTGGTCGTGCTGTTGTCCCAGGACATGCCGCGAGTGTAGGTAGGGCGGTGCCATGCTCTGTCCCATGACCCGCTGGCAGCTCTCCGACGTGCCCGATCAGACCGGACGCACCGTCCTGGTGACGGGTGCCAACTCCGGCCTGGGCTTCCAGACCTCGCTCGAGCTGGCACGCAAGGGCGCCCGCGTCCTGCTGGCCTGCCGCAACCCGCAGCGAGCGAGCGAGGCGCTCGGCCGCATCCGCGCCGAGGTCCCTGCTGGGTCTGCCGAGCTGGTGTCCCTGGACCTGTCTTCGCTCGACTCCGTGGAGCGCGCCGCCGAGGACGTTGCCGGCCGGCTCGGGTCGCTCGACGTGCTGATCAACAACGCCGGGATCATGGCGGTGGCAGAGGGCAAGACCGCGGACGGCTTCGAGCTGCAGTTCGGGACGAACCACCTCGGCCACTTCGCCCTGACCGGCAGGCTGATGCCCCTGCTCCTCGCGGCGGACGCTCCCCGGGTCGTCACGGTGTCGAGCACCGCCCACGTCATCGGGAAGATCGACTTCGCCGACCTGCACGGTGCCTCCGGTTACGGCCGCTGGAGGGCGTACGGCCAGAGCAAGCTGGCCAACCTGCTGTTCGCGTCCGAGCTCCAGAAGCGCGCCGGAGGTCGAGTCCTGTCGACGGCTGCCCATCCCGGCTACGCCGCGACGCACCTGCAGTCCGGGCAGGGGCAGGCCGCCTTCCAGGCACTCATGAACGTCGGCAACCGGCTCTTGGCCCAGTCCGACGCCGCCGGGGCGTGGCCGTCCCTCTACGCGGCGACCATGCCGGAGGTGATCGGCGGCGACTTCTACGGGCCGCGCCTGACGGTGCGGGGGTACCCCGTGAAGGCCTGGCGGACGGCGTCGGCGAAGGACAACGACGTGGCCACCAAGCTCTGGGACATCAGTGAAGAGCTGACCAAGGTCGAGTACCGCTTCTGACGACGAGAGCCCGCCACCGCGAACGGTGACGGGCTCCTCGTACAGGGCTGCTAGCCCTTGCGCTTGGTGATCTCCTCGGTGAGCGCCGGGACGACCGTGTTGAGGTCACCCACGAGGCCGAAGTCGGCGAGCTCGAAGATCGGGGCCTCGGGGTCCTTGTTGATGGCCACGATGGTCTTCGAGGTCTGCATGCCGGCGCGGTGCTGGATGGCACCGGAGATGCCTGCTGCGATGTAGAGCTGCGGCGACACGGTGCGGCCGGTCTGCCCGACCTGGTTCTGGTGCGGGTACCAGCCGGCGTCGGTGGCAGCGCGCGAGGCACCGACCGCCGCGCCGAGGGAGTCCGCGAGCGCCTCGATGATCGAGAAGTTCTCGGGGGACCCGACACCCCGACCGCCGGAGACGACGATCGACGCCTCACCGAGGTCAGGACGACCGCCCTTGGCCTCGACGACGCGCTCGCTGACCGTGGACGCCTTGTCGCTGTCGCTGAACGACGCCGAGACCTGCTCGACGGTGCCGGCGGCCGGCGCCTCCGAGGGAGCGGTGCTGTTGGCGCGGACCGCGATGATCGGCGTACCGGTCTGGACCTTGGACT
Source organism: Frankiales bacterium (assembly GCA_025464795.1). Lineage (GTDB taxonomy): Bacteria > Actinomycetota > Actinomycetes > Mycobacteriales > SCTD01 > RYN-111. The sequence continues at coordinate 1,301 of JAODNB010000235.1, read as the reverse complement.
TCACGACGACCGAGCCACCGAAGATCGGCTGCTCCGCCACCAGCTCAGGGGTCACGCCGACGGCGTCAGTCAGCAGACCGCCGCCGGTCTTGACGGCGACGCGGGCCGCGACCTCCTTGCCCTCGGCGTTGGCCGGGACGAGGACGGCCAGGGGGCTCTTCTCCGTGACGAGCTGCGCGAGGACCGCAGCCTTGGGGGCGACGAGGAAGCCGTCGAGCTCCTCAGCCTCCGAGACGTAGACCTTGGCCGCGCCGTAGGCGGCGACCTTCTCGGCAGCGGCGCCGGCGCCCTTGCCGAGGACGACGGCGGACGGCTCGCCCAGCGTGCGGGCGAGGGTCAGCAGCTCGAGGGAGACCTTCTTCGGGGCGCCCTCGACGTGGTCGATGAGAACGAGTACTTCAGCCATGTCTTCCAGCCCCTCTAGACGAACTTCTGGGTGGCGAGGAACTCGGCGATCTTGCTGCCGCCGTCACCCTCGTCCTTGACGATCTGACCCGCCTGGCGCGGCGGCTTGGTCGAGAACTCGACGACCTGTGAGGGAGCGCTGGCCAGGCCGACCGCGCTGCCGTCGAGACCGATGTCGGCGAGCGACTTGGTGTCGAGCGGCTTGCTCTTGGCCGCCATGATCCCCTTGAACGAGGGGTAGCGCGGCTCGTTGATCTTCTCGACCACCGAGATGATCGCGGGGGTCGAGCCCTGAACGACCGCGTAGCCGTCGTCGGTCTGCCGCTCGATCGTGACGGTGCCGCCCTCTGCGGTGACCTTGCGGGCGCCGGTGAGCTGCGGCTGGCCGAGGCGCTCGGACAGCAGCGCACCCATGATGGCCATCCGGGAGTCGGTGGCCTCGGAGCCGACGATCACCAGGTCGTACTCCAGGCCCTCGAGGACCTTGGCGAGCGCGGCGGAGGTCTGCAGCGCGTCGGAGCCCTTGAGGGCGTCGTCGACGAGGTGCACGGCCTTGTCGGCGCCCATCGAGAGCGCCTTGCGGATGGTCTCGACAGCCCGCTCCGGACCCATGGTCAGGATGGTGACCTCACCGCCCTGAGCCTCCTTGATGCGGAGGGCCTCCTCGACGGCGTACTCGTCGATCTCGTTCATGACGACGTCGACGGACGCGCGGTCCAACGTCTTGTCGCTCTCGTTGAGCTTGCGCTCGGCCCAGGTGTCGGGCACCTGCTTCACCAGTACGACGATGTTCATGCTTGGGCGCCGACCTCCACATTGGGGACACGCTAGGGACTTCGAGCGGCGCGATTGCCGCTGCGACGTTGTTCAAAGACTTGGGTCCACCGTATCGGCGT
>JAODNB010000162.1 GCA_025464795.1 Frankiales bacterium | reverse complement strand
CCCCGCGGCGGCGGCGGAGCAGCGCCTCCGCCAGGGCGAGCACAGCTTCGTCGACGTGCGCGAGGATGCGCCGCTCGCTGTCGGCGGTGGCAAGCCGTACGACGTTCTCGGTGTCTGCCTTGACGCGCGGGGACAGGGCCTCGCCGAGCTGCGAGACGAGGGCCGCCGAGACGCGCGTCAGGACGACGTCGGCGATCCGCGGCGCCAGCGTCTCGACGAGCCGGTCAGCGACCCGTTGCGACACGAGGGCGGCGACCTCCTCCACCGGCGGCGGCGCCGCCTCCGTGAGGCGCTCGCCCAGGTGCTCGATGTCGTCCCGGAGCGAGGCGACGCCCAGGGTGAGAGCAGTCGCGGTGGTGTCCTCCTGGAGGGCGGCCACGCCCTTGCCCACCATCGACAGCGAGTCGTGCAGGCCCTGCAGCTCCTCGACGCGGGCGGCGAGACGGTTGAGGTCCGTCGACAGCCCGGGCACCCCGCCTGCGGCATCTCCTACGTCGGCAAGTCGCTCTCCCACCTGGCCGAGGCGGTTCTCCACGGCGCTGAGGCCCGCCGAGATCTCCTCCAGCCGGTCCCCCATAGCGCCGTCCAGCGAGGCTCGCAGGTCGCCGAGACCGCTCTTGAGCACATCCGGTCCGACGACGGGACGGGAAGCGGCCTCCTCGAGCCGGTCCAGTCGCGAGCCGAGACCGTCGACGACGGCATCACGGAGGCGCTCCGGGTCCACGGCCCGAGCGAGCGCGTCGACCTTGGTGTTGACGGCCTCGAGCTCCGGCTTGAGGGCCTCGAGCGAGGAGGACGTCCGCGCTCCGATGTCGCCGACGGAAGAGCGGATCTCGGCGAGCGGCTGCACCCGGTCGTGCAGGCCGGCGACGTCCTTCTGGAGCGCTGCCAGCGCTGACGGGAAGCCCGACAGCACGTCGAGCGCCGCCTGCATCCGGTCGACGGACTCCGCCTGCGCCGCGATGTCAGCCTGCAGCGCGGCGAGCCGGACGGCGGCCTGCTCCGTCGGTGCGGCGGTGTCCTGCGCCACCGCGTCGATCCGCTTGGACAAGCCCTCGAGGCGCTGTCCGAGCAGGGACGTGGAGGTCCGGAGGTCGGCGACGACCGTGCTGACGACCCCGCCGAGGCGCTCCACGGAAGCGTCGGACGCCGTCCCGCGAACGCTGTCGGCGAGGGCAGCGACCTGCCCGCGCAGCTCCGTGAGGATGCTGGAGACGGTGCGCTGCTCGGAGACCTGCTCTTCCTGGAACTGCGAGAGCAGGGCTTGCATCCGCTCAGACGTCTGCCCAGTGGGCGGCGTCCCGCCGGGGGTGTCGGTCACTGCGGTTGGTCCTCCTGTTCGTCACCAGCGTGCGCGGTAACGGAAGCGAGCATGGCACCCGGAGCGCCAAACCGCGCTCACCTCAGGCGCGCACGCGCTTCGCGTCGGCATCCTCGACGAGCGCCAGGAAGGCTCGAGCCACGGTCTCCGGCTGCTCCAGCTGCGCGACGTGCCCGACTGAGGGCAGCACGAGCAAGCGCGAGTGCGGGAACGCGGCCAGCGCCTTGGGTGCGAGCGCGACGTCCACGAGCCGGTCCTCAGAGCCCCAGATCAGCAGCGTGGGCACCCGCACGCTCGCCGCCTGGTGCCACAACGAGCGCGGGCCACGCTGCAGGTAGGAGGCGATCAGCCCGCGCAGCGAACCCACCAGCGCCGGCATCCCGTGAGACAGGCCCTGACGACGGACGACCTCCTCGATCGCTTCCTGACGGCGCTGCTGGGGGACGACAGAGGGGTCGGAGTAGCAGAGGTTGATCATCATCAGCATCTGCTGCTCGGGGGTCACCTCGTTCATCCGACGCAGCACCTTCTGCATCCCCGGGAGCGCCAGCAGCGGCAGCCGCGGGTCCAGGCCCTTCTTGGGCCTCAGGTTCGGCAGGGCTGGGGAGATCAGGGTGAGGCTGCGGACGAGGTCCGGGCGTCGGGCCGCCACGCGCGTGGCCACCGCACCGCCGAGGCTGTTCCCGAACAGGTGCACGGGTCCGCGCCCCTGTCGCTCGAGCAGCTGGACGACCGCGCGCACGTGGGTCCGGAGGGTGTACGACGCCGCCGGCGGGGACCAGCCGAACCCGGGGAGGTCCAGCGCCGCGCAGTCCAAGGTCGGTGCAAGCAGGCCCATCAGGTCGGTCCAGTTCGTCGACGCCCCTCCGAGGCCGTGCACGAACAGCGCCGGCTGCCCACCCGACGCGGGGGCGCGCCGGACGAAGACCTCTCCCTCCAGCTCGCCGGGGTACGGCGGCAGCACGCCGTCCCACGACGGCAGCTCGGCCGTCGACAGCCGGACCTCCGTGCGACTCACTGCAGCTCCCATGTCTCGCCGAGCGGGAGGTCCCGCTCCTCGTTCACCAGTGCCGTCGGTGCCTGCCCGACGGCGGTCACCTTCCCGTCCTCGACGAGCACGCCGGACTCCTCCGGCAGCCCGAGCACGGGTACGGCTCCTGGCATGCCCTGCCGCACCGCTCGCAACCAGTCGGCACGGGACGAGCCGCCGCTCCAGTGCGGGATCACCAGGACATCCACGAGACCGAGCCCCTCGACCACCGCCATCCCCGACGGTCCCGGCCGGTCGGGCAGGACCGTCCAGGAGCCGAGCACCATGGCTCCCGCGCTCGCCCCCATCACCGTTCCGCCCGCCGCGACGAGGTCGATCAGCAGCTGCCCGACCGGGGTCGTTCGCAGGGCAGTCAGCAGTCTCGAGGGCGACCCGCCTGGCAGGACGACCAGTCTGGCCGCGCCGAGTGCTGACAGCGCTCCCGCGGGGTCCTCGCGCACGTCTGGAGCACCGGCCACCGTCGCCCCGAGCGCCCGCAGATGGCGGACGCCGTTGTCCGTGGCGGCCCGGTACCGACCGCCGGGCTCGGCAGCCAGTGCGGTCACGACGACGAGGCCCCCAGCCAGCTCGAGGACCCGCTTGTCCATGGCACGGCAGCCCACCGAGAACTCTCCGCCTCCGTGCAGGACGATCACCGAGCAGACGCTATCTCGCCTGGACGTCCTCACGCGCGAGCGTCACCCAAGGACGCATTCCGAGGACGCCGCGCGGGGGTCAGACCTCGGTCAGGAGCATCTCGAGGCGGCGGTTCAGAGCGTCGAGAGTGGCCCGGATCACGGCCTGCCGGACGTCCTCGCGGACACCTGCGGCCCCCGTGAGCCGCTCGGTGCCCTTGCCGGTGAGCAGCGTGAGGGACACCAGAACGGTGCGCTCCGTCCCCATGGGCGCGACCTCGATGTGGTCGAGCTCGAAGCGGACCTGGCCGTCGGCCAGCTCCTCCACGGCACGCAGCGTGGCGGTCGCGACAGCCCGGTGCACGCCGCTCTGGGACGCCGCGCCACGGGCCTCTCCGATGGCGACCCGCTCCCCGGAGGACAGCGTCACCGACGCGGTGACGTCGAGCCCGGAGGAGACGAGGTGCATGCGGGAGATCGAGGGGCGGGCGTGGACGCGCTGCTCCGGGACGAGTGGCGGGTCGGCCTGCTCGACGTGGTGGGCGTCCAGGACGGCGTCCTCCACGACCTGGACCCGATCGGCGTCCACTCCGAGGCCGAACTGCTCGCGCAGCAGTCGCCCGACGGTGCTGGCCACGGCGGCCTCGTCAACGCCCGGTTCGAGGTCCAGGCGCAGCGTGCCGAGGCCCCCATCGGAGTCCGGGGTGACGTCAGCGTCCGTGATCCCCGGGACAGCGCGCAGCGCCGCCACGAGGTCGCGGTGGTCCATCGCCGTCACAGGGAGCTCCAGGGCAGAGAGATGCGGTCACAGACATCGTCGTCGTGGCGGGGGTGAGCATGAAGGTCCGAACGGTAGGCGGCCGGACCCCCGGAGATGAGCCGGATGGCCCAACTCGAGTGCGGCTTCTCCCTTTTGCCCGATACGCGCCTCGACTACGCGGACTTGCGGGCTGCTGCCTTCTTCGTCGCCTTCGCCGGAGTCGCCTTCTTGGGCGCAGCTGCCTTCTTGGCGGGTGCCTTCTTGGCCGGTGCCTTCTTCGCGGAGGGCTGTGTCTTGGCCTTGGCCGCGTCGACGCTGGCGCGCAGCGCAGCCATCAGGTCCACCACGGTGCCGCTGGTCGGCTGCGCGGACTCAGGCTGCACGACCTCGCGGCCCTCGACCTTGGCGTCGATGACCGCCTGCAGCGCCTCGCGGTAGGAGTCGCTGTACTGAGCTGGGTCGAAGTCACCGCTGAGCGTCTCGATGAGCGAGCCGGCCATGGCCAGCTCCTGCGGGCGCACCTCCACGTCCTCGTCGAGGAAGTCGAAGGTCGGGGTCCGGACCTCGTCCGGCCAGAGCATCGTCTCGATGACGAAGACGCCGTCGCGGACCCGCAGGGTCGCGAGGGACTCCCGGTTGCGCAGGGCCACCTTGACGATGGCGACCTTGCCGGACTGCTCGAGCGCGTCCCGCAAGAGCACGTAAGGCTTGGTCCCGGTCTTCTCCGGCTCGAGGTAGTAGCTCTTCGCGAAGTAGATCGGGTCGACCTCCTCCAGCGGCACGAACTGGAGCACGTCGATCGCCTTGCTCGTCGTGAGCGGCAGGTCCTTGAAGTCGTCGTCGGTGAGCACCACGGTCTCGCCGCTCGGCAGCTCGTAGCCCTTGGCGATGTCGCCGTAGGCCACTTCCTCGCCGTCGACGGCAGACACCCGCTTGTACTTGATGCGGCTGCCGTCGGACCTCCTGACCTGGTGGAACGACACGTCCTTCTCCTCGGTGGCGCTGTACAGCTTCACCGGGATCGTCACCAGCCCGAAGCTGATCGCGCCCTTCCAGATCGATCTCATGGGAACACGCTAAGCGGACAGCCGGGGCGGGTCCACACACCCACCCCGGCCGGTGCGCGAACCGTAGAGCGAGGAGCGGCGTCAGCGCGCCCCTCGTTGGGCAGGATGAGGAGGTGCTCCCCACCGGCCTGTCCCCGATGCTGGCCTCCCACGGCCAGCTGCCCGTCGGGGACGCGTGGGCGTACGAGGTGAAGTGGGACGGAGTGCGTGCCCTCGTCGCCGTGGAGGGCGGGACGGTGCGGGCCACCAGCCGCAACGGCAACGACATCACCGGTGGCTATCCCGAGCTGCTCGGGCTCACGGGTCCTGACCGGCTCCTCGACGGCGAGCTCGTCGCCTTCGTGGACGGACGGCCGAACTTCGGCGCCCTGCAGAGCCGGATGCACGTGCGCTCCCCTCGTCGCCACCTGGTCGAGGCCACGCCCGTGACGTTCCTGCCCTTCGACGTCCTGCACGTCGAGGACTCCTCGCTGCTCGGCCTCTCCTACGACGAGCGCCGGGAGGTGCTGGAGCAGCTGCACCCGGGAGTGCCCGCTGCGTTCCACGGTGGCGGGGACGTGCTGCTCGCCTCCACGAAGGAGCAGGGGCTCGAGGGTGTGGTCGCGAAGCGCCGTGACAGCACCTACGTCCCCGGTCGGCGCAGCGACGCCTGGGTGAAGGTGAAGCACGTGAACCGGCAGTCCGCGGTCGTGTGCGGGTGGAAGGAAGGCGCGGGCGGCCGCTCCGGGATGCTGGGGTCGCTGCTCCTCGGGGTCCACTCCCCCGACGGACTCGTCTTCGCGGGATCCGTCGGCACCGGCTTCACCGCGGCGACCCTGCGCCAGGTCGCTGCCCTGCTGGAACCCCTGTCCCGCAAGGGATCTCCTTACGACGGTGAGGTCCCGGCACCCGAGGCCCGGATCGCCCACTGGGTCGATCCTGTCCTGGTCGTCGACGTCGAGTTCACTGCCTGGACGAAGGACGGGCGGCTGCGGCACCCGTCGTACAAGGGGCTCCGGCCCGACCTCGAGGCACGGGAGGTGACCCGCGATGAGTGAGGTGATGGTGGAGGTCGAGGGTCGGACGCTGAAGCTGACGAACCTGGAGAAGGTGCTCTACCCCAACGGCTTCACCAAGGGGCAGGTCATCGACTACTACTCCCGGATCGCGCCGGTGCTCCTGCCCCACCTGGAGCGGCGCGCCCTCACGCGCAAGCGCTACCCCAACGGCGTGGAAGGGCAGATGTTCTTCGAGAAGAACGCGCCCCGGAACACCCCCGCCTGGGTCCAGACCGTCGAGCTGCCGAGCCCTGGGTCGACGAAGGGCCGCGAGACCATCGCCTACACCGTGATCGACAGCCTGCCGGGCCTCGTCTGGACGGCCAACCTCGCAGCCCTCGAGCTGCACACCCACCAGTGGAAGGTGGGTCGCTCGACCCCCGACCTCATCGTGTTCGACCTCGACCCCGGCCCGGGGACCTCGATCGTCGAGTGCTGCCAGGTCGCCCTGGCCCTGCGGGAGGAGCTGGACCTCGAGCTGTTCTGCAAGACGAGCGGCAACAAGGGCATGCAGCTGACCGCGAAGGCGCCCGTGCGGGACACCAACGAGTACGCGAGGCGCGTGGCCGAGGGGCTGGAGCGGTCACACCCTGACCTGGTGGTCTCGCGGATGACCAAGGCCGTGCGGCCCGGCAAGGTGCTCGTCGACTGGTCCCAGAACAACGGCGCGAAGACGACGGTCACCGTCTACTCCATGCGCGCCAGGGAGATCCCGACGGTCTCGACACCGGTGACGTGGCAGGAGGTGGAGGAGTGCACCCAACCGAGCGACCTGTCGTTCACGACGGACGACGTGCTGTTCCGGGTCGAGGAGCTCGGCGACCTGTACGCCCCGCTGCTCAGCTGATCTTGCCGAAACAGTCGACGTACGGCCGCAGGGGGTGTTGGCTCAGGAGCACCGCCGAGCGAAGGAGCCCACGTGACCGGAGTGCCGCCCCCCGCCCTGACCGACGAGGCCCTGGACCGCGAGCTGCACCACCTGCACGAGACGCGCAACGACACCTTCCTGCACGGCAGCGAGGACGCGCTGATGTTCCACACGGCCCGCACCTCGGACCTCGAGCAGGAGTACCTGCGCCGCAACCCCGACCGGGTGATCGACGCCCGCCGGACCCGACACGGCTCCCGGGAGCTTTCGGGCCAAGACGCCTGACCTCTTGCCCTAGGCTCGCGCCATGACGGCGAGCGAGGTCCCCGCGCGGGGTCAGCGACTGCCGCGTCCTGCCCGGCGCAAGCAGCTGCTCGGCGCAGCGCAGGAGATCTTCGTCGCACAGGGCTACCACGCCGCCGCGATGGACGACATCGCCGAGCGGGCCGGGGTGTCCAAGCCGGTGCTCTACCAGCACTTCCCCGGCAAGCTCGAGCTCTACATGGCGCTGCTCGACGAGCACGCCTCCGCCCTCGTCGAGCAGGTGCGCACCGCGCTGGAGTCGACGACCGACAACCACGCCCGGGTCGCGGCCTCGATCACGGCCTACTTCGACTTCGTGGCCGGCAACGGGGAGGGCTTCCGCCTCGTCTTCGAGAGCGACCTGCGCAACGACCCGGCCGTGCGTGAGCGCGTCGAGCGCATGACGGCCGAGTGCATCGCGGCCATCACCGAGACCATCGCCCACGACACCGGCTTCCGCGCCGAGGAGGCCCAGCTGCTGTCGGTCGGGCTCACCGGCATGGCCGAGATCGGGGCCCGGTGGTGGCTGACCTCGGAGGACCGGCTCGCGAAGGACCGCGCGGTGGAGCTGCTCGTGTCGCTCGCCTGGCGTGGGATCTCCGGTGCCCCCCTCACCTCGGAGCATCCCGAGGGCGAGCTTTCTGCTGACGGCTGACAGCGCGCAGTCGCGGCGAAGCCTCGGTTAGCCTTCGAGCAGTTCCTGTTGCTCGTCGTGATGTTCCAAGTCTGGGAGGCCCTGTCGATGGAGGTCAAGATCGGCGTTCAGTTCGCTCCGCGCGAGCTCGTGATCGAGAGCGCGCAGAGCGCTGATGACGTCGCCAAGGCCGTCGCTGAGGCCCTCAAGGCTGACCTCGGTGTTCTGACCCTCGTCGACGACAAGGGCCGTCGGGTCCTGGTCCCCGCGGACAAGCTGGCCTACGTCGAGATCGCCGAGAGCGAGCAGCGCCGCGTCGGCTTCGGCGCGATGTAGCTAGGCCTGGAGGCCGAGCAGGCCCATCCGCTCCTCGTGCTTGTCGGTGATGCTCTTGAGCAGCCGGGTGATGCCGGCGAGGTCCCCCGTGCCGACGAGGAGCTCGAGCAGAGCGTCCCGCTCGACGGCCACCTGCTGCGCCTGGATCAGGGCCTCGCCGACCAGCCGCCGGGCCCAGAGCGCCAGCCGCCCGCCGACGGAGGGCTCGTCCGCGATGATCTCCTTCACCTTCAAGACGGCGAACTCCGCCTGCCCGGTGTCCTGCAGCACGGACTGGATGAGCAGCCGCGTCTCGTCGTCCTTCACGTAGGTCGAGACCTCGCGGTAGAAGTCGGTGGCCATCCCGTCGCCGACGTAGGCCTTGATCAGCCCTTCGTACCAGTCCGAGGGGGTGGTCGAGTCGTGGAAGTGGTCGAGCGGGTCGACGAACGGCGCCATCGCCGCGATCGGGTCCACGTCCCGGGCCACGAGGTAGTCGCGGAGCTGCCGGAAGTGGCTGAACTCCGCGTTGGCCATGGTGGCGAGCGCGACCTTGTCGGCCACCGTGGGAGCCAGCTGAGCGTCGGTGGCGAGCCGCTCGAAGGCGATCAGCTCGCCGTAGGCCAGGACGCCGAGCAGGTCGATCGTGGCGAGATCCAGCGTCGCGTTCATGCCCTGAAGCGTAGATCCCGGTAGTCTGGGTGGTGAAGGCGCCGCACGAGCGACGCCGAAGCGTGCGCGGACCTCACGTCCCTGCGGCGCGCGCCGGACCTCGTCGAACCAGACAGGGCCCGTGCCGAGCCCGCAAAGTTCTCTGCCAGTGGTCGGCGCTACCCCTCGAGAGGTACGACCATTACCACCACAGAAGAGAACGGATTTGCCGCGCTCGGCGCGCGCCCTGAGACGGTCGAGGCCCTCGCCGCCGTCGGCATCACCTCGCCCTTCCCGATCCAGCGCATGACGCTCCAGATCGCGATGGGCAAGCACGACCTGATCGGACAGGCCCGTACGGGGACCGGCAAGACCCTTGGCTTCGGCATCCCGATGCTCCAGAACGTGAAGTCGAAGGAGGAGGGCAGCAACGGGACGCCCCAGGGGCTCGTCGTCGTCCCGACCCGCGAGCTCTGCGTCCAGGTCGCCTCCGACCTCGAGATCGCCGGCAAGACCCGCGGGATCCGCGTGCAGAGCATCTACGGCGGGCGCGCGATGGAGCCGCAGATCGAGTCGCTCAAGCGCGGCGTCGAGATCGTCGTCGGCACCCCCGGCCGGCTGCTCGACCTCGCCCGCCAGGGTCACCTCAACCTCGGCCAGGTCGAGATGCTCGTCCTCGACGAGGCCGACGAGATGCTGGACCTCGGCTTCCTGCCCGACGTCGAGCGGATCCTGGACCTGACGCCCGACGAGCGCCAGACGATGCTGTTCAGCGCGACCATGCCGTCGCCCGTCGTGGCGCTCGCGCGGCGCTTCATGCGCCAGCCCACCCACATCCGGGCCGAGGAGGTCGACGAGGGCCGCACCGTCCCGGACACCAAGATCTACGTCTACCGCGCCCACGCGATGGACAAGGTCGAGGTGCTCGCCCGCATCCTGCAGGCCGAGGGCCGCGGCCTGACGATGGTGTTCTGCCGCACCAAGCGGACCTGCGACAAGGTCGCCGGCGAGCTGGTCGACCGGGGCTTCGCGGCTGCCGCCGTGCACGGCGACCTCGGCCAGGGCGCCCGCGAGCAGGCGCTCCGGGCCTTCCGGTCGGGCAAGATCGACGTGCTCGTCGCGACCGACGTCGCGGCCCGCGGGATCGACGTGCAGGACGTCACGCACGTGATCAACTACCAGTGCCCCGACGAGGAGCGCACCTTCCTGCACCGCATCGGGCGTACGGGCCGCGCAGGAGCCAAGGGCGTCGCCGTCACGTTCGTCGACTGGGACGACATGCCGAAGTGGGGCCTCATCAACAAGGACCTCGGGCTGCCCTTCCCGGAGCCGGTCGAGACCTACTCCTCGTCGCCGCACCTGTTCACCGACCTGAGCATCCCCGTGGGCACCAAGGGACACCTGCCCCGGGCCTCGCGCACCCGCGAGGGGCTGGACGCGGAGACCCTCGAGGACGTCGGTGAGACCGGCCGCAGGCCGAAGAAGGCCCCTGCCCGCTCCAGCGGTGGCGGTGGCCGGGACGACCGGCCGGCCCGTGAGACGACCGATGACGCCCCCGTACTGCCCAAGCGCACCGGCGGTGCGCGTCAGCGGACCCGTGGCGGCGGTGCTGCGGTCGCCTCAGCGGCGAGCGCGCCGGCCGACGCCGCCTCCGAGGCGGGGGACGCTCCGGCCCGCCGTCGGCGCCGAGGCGGCCGCGGCCGTGGCGGAGGCGCTGGAGCCGCTCCCGGCTCCAGCTCGGAGAGCACCGAGGCCTGATGCAGGCGTTCGAGCGCGAGGGCCTGATCTTCGACGTCCTCGAGACCGGACCCGCGGACGGCCCGGTGGTGCTCCTGCTGCACGGCTTCCCACAGGGAGCCGACAGCTGGCGCGCCGTTGCCGAGCGGCTGGCCGGCGACGGCTACCGCTGCCTCGCCCCGCTCCAGCGCGGCTACTCACCGGGTGCCCGACCGGCCCACCGGCGCGACTACGCGGTGCCGGAGCTGGTCGCCGACGTGCTCGCGCTCGTGGACGCCTCGGGTGCGGACAAGGTGCACCTGGTCGGTCACGACTGGGGCGCTGCCGTGGCCTGGGCGTTCGCCGCTGAGCACCCGGAGCGGCTGCTCACCCTGACGGCGCTGTCGGTGCCGCACCCGGGCGCGTTCGCCTCCGCGCTCCTGACGAGCAGGCAGAGCCTCGCCTCCACGTACGTCGCCTTCTTCCAGCTCCCATGGCTCCCCGAGCGGCTGCTGACCGAGCAGCGCCTCCGCGCGTCCCTCGAGTCGTCCGGCCAGAGCGAAGCCGCGGCCCGTCGTGATGCCCGACTGATGGTCGAGGGTGCGCTCACGGGCGGCCTGAACTGGTACCGCGCCGTGCCCTTCGGCAGTCCGCGCGCCGCTCGGGCCAAGGTCGCCGTACCCACGCTGTTCCTCTGGAGCGACGGGGACGCCTTCGTCACGCGCCAGGCGGCGCGCACGTGCGGGCAGTGGGTCACCGGGCCGTACCGGTTCGAGGTCCTCGAAGGGCTGTCGCACTGGCTGCCGGACGAGGCACCTGACGCCGTGTCGGCTCTGCTGAGCGAGCACTTCCTGGCCCACCAGGCCTGAGGCGGGGCTCAAGCGGACCCAGCCCTCGCGCCGAAGGAAGATCATGGTGCTGCGGAGCGTGGGCGGGATTCGGACCGGCGAGGACGTGGAGGACCTCCGGGCCTTCCTCATGGACCTTCCCCTGGGCGCACCTGCGATCACCGAGACGGTGGTGCTGGCCTGTCACAACCACGGCGACGAGAACCCGAGCTGGACCTACGTCGAGGCGGATGCTTCGGCAGGGGTGGCCCGGCGGCGCTGCCTGCAGTGCGCGCAGGGGGTCGCGCTGCTCGACTCCGAGGAGCGCTGGACGCACCCCGCGATGTGGGCGTGCGGCACCTGTGGCCAGTCGATCGCCGAGGTGGCGGCCGGGCTGTCAGCGCCGGACGGGGACCACGTGCAGTGGCTCGCGGTCGCTGCCCGCTGTGTGGAGTGCGGCAGGATCGACGGGCTCACGGACATGGTCGTCGACGGCCGTCCGCTGGGTGAGGTCGTCGGCGCTCTCTAGGCTGGCCCTGTGCGCCTCCTCCTGATCGCCGACACCCACGTACCCCAGCGGGCGCTCGACCTGCCCGCCGAGGTGTGGCAGGCAGTGGACGCAGCCGACGTCGTGGTGCACGCCGGCGACTGGGTGAGCCTCGACCTGGTCGACAAGCTCGAGGCCCGGTGCGACCTGATGGGCGTGTGGGGCAACAACGACCACGGCGTCGAGTTCCGCAAGCGGCTGCCGGAGGTCTGCCGACGGGAGATCGAGGGCGTCCGGGTGGCGGTGATCCACGAGACCGGCGACAAGCGGCACCGGGACAGGTACGTCGACCAGAAGTTCGGCGACAGCGCGGACCTGCTGGTCTTCGGCCACTCCCACGTCCCGTGGGACAGCGTGACGCCCGGCGGACTGCGGATGATCAACCCAGGGTCCTGCGTGGACCGGCGGATGCAGCCCCACAAGACGTACATGACGATGGAGCTCCGGGACGGCGGAGTGCACGACCTCGTCCTCCATAAGGTGGGTGCATGAGCGCCGTCGACAACTCCCCCTTGCCCGAGGGGATCTCCGTCCGTCCCCTCGACATCCCGGGGGGCCCGCTCGCCTCGCTCGACGCCGCGCCCCAAGGCCAGCACGTCGGCACGATCCTCATGGTCCCCGGCTTCACGGGGAGCAAGGAGGACTTTCGATTCGTGCTGGAACCGCTTGCCCAGCAAGGGTTTCGGGCCGTCGCCATCGACCAGCGCGGGCAGTTCGAGAGCAAGGGACCGAACGAGCCGGGCGCCTACACCATCGACGCGCACGGCTCGGACCTGCTCGCGGCCGTTGCCTCGCTCGGCGACGGCCCCGTGCACCTGGTCGGGCACAGCTTCGGGGGTCTCGTCTCGCGGGACGCCGTCCTCAAGGACCCGTCGCAGTTCCGTTCGCTGGTCCTCATGGACTCCGGGCCGGCCGCCCTCATCGG
>JAODNB010000156.1 GCA_025464795.1 Frankiales bacterium | reverse complement strand
GACCTGCTCTACGTGACCAACGCCGTCAAGCACTTCAAGTTCACGCCACAGGGCAAGCGCCGGATCCATGCGACGCCCGACACGTGGGAGGTGCGGGCCTGCCAGCCCTGGCTCGATGCCGAGATCGAGGCTGTGCGGCCGGAGCTCGTGGTCCTGCTCGGCGCCACAGCCGCCAAGACCGTGTACGGACCGAGCTTCCGCGTCACCAAGAGCCGCGGGACGCTGATGGACTGGCCCTCTGAGCAGGGACCGCAGGCCCTCGCGACCATCCACCCCTCTGCTGTGCTGAGGTCCGACGACCGGGACGCCGCGATGGCCGGTCTGGTCAACGACCTGCGGATCGCGGCTACGTTCCTGGCATGAGGATCTCGTGAGGATCGAACGCCGCTTCAACGGACCCGCTGACTCGGCGAACGGCGGCATCACCGCCGGCCTGCTCGCCGCCTACGTCGATGCGCCTGTCGTGCAGGTGACCCTTCGCAAGCCGCCACCACTCGAGACCGAGATGACGGTGACCGAGGGCCGGCTCCTCCACGGCGACGTCGTGATCGCGGAGGCCGTACCCGGGTCCGTCGACCTGACTGTTCCGCCGGCCGTGACGGTGCAGGAGGCCACGCTGGCCTCGGCCGGGTACGCAGGGCTCGACGAGCACCCCTTCCCGACCTGCTTCGTCTGCGGACCCGCGCGCACCGACGGCTTGGGCCTTGGCGCCGGGCCGCTCGCCGCGGGTGGCGTCGGTTGCGTGTGGACACCGGCCGAGAGCACGGCGGGAATGACCTGGGCTGCCCTCGACTGCCCTGGGGGCTGGTCGGCCGACCTCGTCGGTCGGCCCATGGTGCTCGGCCGCATGACCGCGCGCATCGATGCCCTGCCGACGGTCGGCCAACCGCACGTGGTGCAGGGCTGGCTGCTCGGAGGCGAGGGCCGCAAGGTGCACACCGGCTCGGCGCTCTACAGCGCAGCGGGTGAGGTCCTCGCCGTCGCGCAGGCCACCTGGATCACGATCACCTGAGGCGAGCCGTACGGGCCAGGTCGGGCAGTCGCACCAGCAGGTCGTCGGCGTCGTCCTCGTCACGATCGCGGGCCGCGACCGACCAGCGCCGACCGGCGGTGTCGACGTGGACGGTGACCAGCCGAAGCCGCCGTTGCAGCGGCCCCTGCGACCAGCGAATGCTCTGCGCCTTCGCCAGCGGTACGACCACGGTCCGCACCTCCAGGCGACCGGTGCGACCCACCAGGTGGTCCTCCGTGCACCAGGCCGCGAGCCGGCGGTAGGACAACGGGGCCTTGAACCGCGCACGACGCGGCGGCTGCGCCCCAGGCGGCGGTCGGGTGCTGGCGCCCGGAAGCACCAGCGCGAGCAGCGCATCCGCCTGCTCCCTCGTCCCGACCGGAAGCAGCGCACTGCTGAGCTGTTGCACGTCCTCCTCGCCCACCTCGTGCTCGCGCTGCTGCGCCACGTCGACCTCCAGGCGGCACCAGCCGAACGGGCGCCAGAGCAGGGGCTCGACGAGCCGTACGCCCTGGACCCTGCCGGCAGGGATGGTCTCCGCCCGGGTCTGAAGCAGCCCTGACCTCAACCTGAGGCCGTCCGGCGCATCGGCGATGGTGAACGACATCTCGACGTTCAGCCGGCGCAGCACGACAGCGAAGGCGCCGAACCCCGCGGTCGCGAGCGAGGTCAGGACCGGACCTACCGAGCTGGGCTCCACCACCGCGAGGACGACCAGAACAGGTACGACCAACGCCACGAGGACCGCTGGCGGTCCGACCAGCGCGCTGGCGATGAGCCGAGCGTTGGGCACCCGGGTCAGCGGCTGCTCGGTCGCCTCCGGTGTGGTCTCGTGCAGACCCGCGCCGACAGCGAGCAGTTGCGCACGCACCTGCATCGCCCGGCCGTGAGCGAGGAACGACAGCCGGGCCTTGCCGGACCCGGACCCGGCCAGCACCAGTCGGAGCTCGGACAGCCCCAGCAGCCGGGCCGCGAGCGGGCGCACGACGTCGACGGCCTGGAGGCGAACGAGCGGCACCCGGAGCGACTGCCGACGCAGCAGCCCGAGCTCCAGCTGGAGCTCACCCTCCGAGACCCGCCACCTCGTCACGAGCCAGGAGACCGCGCCGGTCGCGAGCACCACCCCGGCGACCACCGCGTCGAGCACCGCTCGGGTCCCGTCGATGCCCTCACCGAGGAGCTGTCGCGGACCCGCCACCAGCAGCACCGCGACCAGGGCCGCCCCCGCCCGCGCGAGGGGGGACAGCGGGTGCAGCCGAGCCCACGACGAGGGCAGCTCCTCGCTCACAGGCCGGCGGCCCGAGCCTCACCGAGCAGGGCCAGCCGGTCGCGAAGACGGGCGGCCTCTGCGGCAGCGAGCCCCGGGATCCGGGCGTCCGAGGCGGCCGCCGCCGTGTGCAGCTGCACGGTCGCCAACCCGAACGACCGCTCGAAGGGGCCGGCGGTCACGTCGAGGAACTGCATCCGGCCGTACGGGACGACCGTGATCCGCTGCACCAGGACCCCGCGCGTCACGACGAGGTCGTCCTCCCGCTCGGCGTAGCCCCAGGAGAGCACGCGCCGGCGCAGGCTGACGGCCGCGGCCGCCGTGGCCGCCAGCGTGGCGAGGAAGGCCGCTGCGGCAGCTGAAGCGCTCGACAGAGCGCCCAGCACCGTGGCCAGGAGCACGACCGGCACGGCCACCGTGGCCAGCTGGACCTGACGCAGGCGCCAGAGCTTCGGCGACGGGTGCAGGTAGTCCACGACGGAAGCCTCGCAGGTCCTTTGGGCTACCGTCGGCGCCATGGTCGGTCGCGCGCTCACCAAGAACGAGAGGGCCCTCATCGAGTTCCTCCTGCGACCGGACTTCGCTGGGGTCAAGGAGCTCCGCAAGCAGGTCGCCGCCACCTCGGTCCTCGGATCGGTCGACCCCGAGTCGGTGAGCCTGAACCTGCACGTGGACCAGGAGGCCAAGGCCTCGACGGCTGCGGACGGTCCCGTACCAGGACGCGTGTGGGCCTACGCCGCGGACGGCTCGGCGCTCGGCACGCTCCTGCTGTGGGTGTCGGACGGCTTCCTGTCCGCGGTGGAGTACGGCTGGGTGACCGACGAGCCGCCGACCTCCTTGCCGCCGGTGGCCTCCCTGAAGGACCTCGACGTGGACGGCGGCGAGGCCGTCCACCTCTCCGGGATCACGTAGGCAGGACGACGAGCCCGTCGATCTGGACCAGCTTGCTGCTCGTCGCCTTGATCACGAGCTGCCCTGTACGCAGGGTTCCCGCACCGGGCAGCGCGACGACGGCCTGCCGCACGGTCGACCTGTACGCCAGGTTCACCGTCCCCAGCAGCCGGCCGGCGACGTAGACCGACACCGACCCGCAGGTGGGGCAGCGTCCCGCGATGAGACTCCCGCGCTTCATGGTGATGCTGGGCATCCAGACGTTCGCGCCCGCCCTCTGGAGGACCGTGAGCGTCCCCCGGTAGGTGCCCGCGACGGTCGTTGCCCTCGCACCACCCGCCAGGTGCAGCCGGTTGTCGTCGAGAGGCGAGGCCGTGCACTTCTCCGCCGTCCAGGCCGACACGTTGCCGGCCCGGTCCCGAGCGCGCACCGAGAAGCAGGCGTCGTACCCCGGCACCTGCGTGTAGGTGACAGCGGCGCTCTTCAGGTTCTGGAAGTTGGCCTGGTACGTGTAGCCGGTGTAGCCCCCGTCGTAGTGCGAGCGCCGGTAGCGGACGTCATAGGTCCCCACGCCGGTCTCGCTGTCGGTCGCGCTGTACGTCACCCGCGTGGTCCCGGTGAGGGTGACGCGGAGCGACGGAGCGGTGAGCGTGACCTTGGGCGCGGTGACGTCGGCGTCGTACACCGTGGGCGCGAGCTCGTCGACGTCGGCCGATGCGGTGACATTGGTGACAGCGATCGGGCTGAGGGTCGCCCGGTAGACGTCGGCAGCCTCCGTGCCGGCGCTGTGCTCGAAGTAGACCGCCTTCCCGTCGGGGGCCCACGAGGGAAGGAGGTTGACCCCGGCGGGGCTCGCGAGGCGCACGGGCGTGCCACCCAAGGGCATCGTCCAGATCTCGGTCTGCGTCGGGACACCGTCCGAGGTCGCGCTGGTGACCCGGACGAAGGCGATCGCCTTGCCGTCCCGCGACACCTGAGGCTGGATGCCGTGGGTGAGGACGGTCGTGCTGCCGGTCGCGAGGACGAGCTGCTCGATCGTGGGGTCGCTTGACGATCGCGAAGCGATGACGGAGCGGCCGTCAGGGAGGAAGGAAGCGCGGCTGAGGCCGCTCCCTCCCCTGACGCCGGCAGACGTCGGAGAGCTCGCCCCGACGATCGCCAGCTCGAGGTTCGGGGTGCCCGCCGCGACGTTCGTGTAGATGACCGTTGCACCGTCCGGCGAGAAGGCTGGCTCCTCCGCGGACACGTTCGCGGTGATGGGCCGTGAGGGGCCACCCTTGCGCGGGGCGATCCGCACCTGCTCAGACGAGTCGTCCACGAACGCGACGAAGTCGCCGTTGCGCGTCACCGTCGGCATGTCGGCATCCGCATCGGTCACGAGCGGGAGCCGTTGCCCACCGGCGTCTGAGATCCCGGCCACCGAGTAGGCCCAGTCGTTCGGACCAGCGGCGGCGACCAGAACCTCACGGCTGGGCGCAGCGGTGCCGGACGTGCGCGCTGCCGGGCCCGTGCCGACGCTGTTCGTGGCCGTCACGGAGTAGGTGTAGGTGTGACCCACCGTCAGAGCCCGGTCCTCGTAGCTCAAGGTCGCAGCGCTCGGGCGGGCCACCACCACCGCGGCGCCGCCGCCGTCGGTACGCGTGACGGTGTAGCCCGTCACGTCCTGACCACCCGTCGTCGCCGGCGGCGACCAGGTCAGCCGGCCGTGACCGACGACGAGGGCGACCGTCAAGGACTGCGGGGCGGAGGGCACCGAGGTCCCCGTCGCGGCGAGCCCGACCTGCAGGTGGCCGTGGGGGGTGGACACCGGGACGTCCAGCAGACCAGGAGCGTCGCCGACGGCGGTGGGGGTGACCCGTACCGACACCGAGCAGGTGGCTGCTGGAGCCAGCACGAGGGCGGCTGTGCACGTCGACGCGCTCACCGACCAGGGCGCACGAGTCGTTGGGGCACTTGTGACCGTGACGCTCTGGCTCCCGGTGTTCTTGACCTGCACCGTCTTCGCGGTCGAGGTTGCGCCGACGGCCACTGAGCCGGCCGAGACACCGGCAGGGGCAGCACCGACTGCCGCGTAGCCCGTGGTGGACCGCACCCGGATCTCGCCCTGCCCCCCGCAGTCGTTGGTGAAGGAGGCCGTCAAGACCTGAGGTGTCCCGTCCGCCTTGATCGCGGCGTCCACGACGTGCAGAGTGCCCGTGGCGCAGGCCCCTGGGCCGTTCAGCGAGAGCCCGACGACACGTGCGCCGTCTCCGCTGTCTGTGGTGGCGTAGTCGCCCGGGGCGAGTCCATCAGCCGGGTAGGTCAGTCGGATCAACACCTGGTCAGGCCCCGACTGCCCCAGCAAGGTGGTGCCGTAGAACCCGTGCTCCAGGACGGAGAGGGTCGTGACGACGCTGCTACTGGGGCTCAACGCTCCCGGCGCCACGTTCCCGACGACGGCGAGGGCGTTGATCGGTCCCTCTGCCGGGACCGGAGAGCTCGGCACGGTGGCGGTTCCGTCGTTGCTCGCGGGGCTCTCGCCACCGGGACCGACCGCGACGACACGGTAGGTGCCAGTGGTCCCAGGAGCCAGTGGGTCTGTGAAGGCCAGCGTCGCCGTGGTCTGGGCCGGTCGCTGCAGCTCCTGGATGAGGGCGGTGCTGCCGTCCCCGTTGACGCGGAAGATCCGAAGGGCCGTCGCGGTCGGGGGCGGGTTGCCGTTCTGGCTGCCGGCGAAGACGCCCGTGACCGAGATGCCGTCATACCCGCTGTGCACCTGCGCCGTGGGAGCCAGCGGTGGTAGGGCGCTGTTGGCGAGGACGATCGTTGCGTACGTCCCCTCGGCGGTGTCCGTCGGGAGGTCGAGCAGCGCCCGCTGGTACTGCGGGGCCGAGTCGTTGACGGCGGTGAGGTCAAGGGTGCAGGCAGCAGCCGGCTGCAGGACGGCACCCGAGCAGTGGTCGTTGCCGATGGTGAGCGACAGTCCTGCGTTGACGCTGCTCGTGCTCGCGGTGCCGATCGTGACCGGTCGGTTGCCAGCGTTGCTGTAGGTCACCGTCACCGTGCGGGAGCTCCCCGCTCCGGCGTCAGGGAAGCTGACCGATCCCGGGACCCTCAGCGCCTCGTAACCGTTGCTCGCGCGGTACCGCAGCTCCGCCGCGCCGCTGCCGTCGCCGTTGGAGCAGCCGTAGACGTAGCTGGCCGCGAGCTGCGTGACTGCTCCGGCGCTGTCGGTCGCGAGCTCGCTGACGGTGAGGCTCCCGCTGGTCACCGAGCACGGGAGCGCGACACCTGCGACGCCTGCTCTCGCCGTGTTGGCGATGGCGTAGGTGGCGCCCGCGACGAAGCCCCCATCGGTGGGCGGTGTGATGCGCGCCGACGACGAACCGGCGCCGGCACGGGCTCCGTCGAGCTGCAGCTGGCCCCCCGTCTGGGTGAGCGTCACGGTCTGCCCGGCGGCTGCGGCGTCGTAGTAGCCCTGCGTCACGTTGTGGTTGATGTCGTTGGTCCCGTACACCGCAAGAGCGGTGGTCGCCGCAGGCGCATCGGCGATGGCGGGCACAGCGGACAGGGACCCCAGCCCTGCGAGAAGGGCGGCGACGAGCCCGGTGCTGCGCAGGCGGTGGGTGGGGGGCAGTGCGTACATCTGAGCTCCGAGCACGTAGGTGGAAGCCGAAGACGCTAGCCGCGCACCCTAGGACGATCCGGGCAAATACGGACAGGGCATCGAAAAGGTGGCCCCGGCGTTCGTCACGTGTGCGGGTGGCGTGAGTCGTAGGCGAGGAACTTCGGCACGATGGCCACCACCAGCAGGGTCAGGGCGATCACCAGGATGCCGCCGATGACGACGGCCTCCTGGATGCCGAACCAGGCGGCGAAGGCCCCAGACCGCCCGTCGCCGAGCCGCGGTCCACCCGCCACGACGACGATGAAGACACCTCCCAGACGCCCGCGCATCTCGTCCGGAGCGGCCGTCTGCATGATCGCCGTGCGGAACACCGCCGAGACCATGTCGGCCGCACCCGCGCCCGCGAGCAGAGCCAGCGCGACCCAGAGGTCTGAGGTCGCGCCGAAGCCGATGATGCACAGCCCCCACGCCAGGATGGCGACGGTCACCGCGACGCCTTGCTTGTGTATCCGGCCGAACCACCCGCCCAGCAGAGCACCGACGAGAGCCCCTGCAGGGATGGCTGCGTACAGCGCACCGGCAGCGGCTTCACCACCGCCGAAGACGTGATCGGACAGCGGTGCGAACAGGGTGCGGGGCATGCCGAAGACCATCGCGATGATGTCGACGACGAACGTCAGCAAGAGCACCTGGCGGGTACGGAGGAACCGCAGGCCCTCGATCACCGACGCCAGCCCCGCCTTGCGACCGCCACCCTCCGGTGCCATCGCGGGCAGCGACGCCACGGCCCACAGCGACGCGGCGAACGAGACGGCGTCCAGGCCGTACGCGGCACCGAAGCCGAACGCTGCGACGATCACACCCGCGAGCAGCGGACCCCCTGTCATGCCGACGTTGAACTCGACCTGACGGAGCGCGTTGGCCGAGGGCAGCATCTGCTTGGCGACCAGGCGCGGCACGAAGGCCTGCCGTGCCGGGGAGTCCAGCGCGAAGAGCCCCGCCTGGATCGCGACGACGAGGTAGAGCAGCCAGGTCCAGTGCAGACCTGCAAGCGCTTGCGCGAGCAGGACGGCTGACAGCACGGCCTGCGCGCTCGTGGTGACGAGCACCAGTCGCCGCCGGTCGACGGCATCCGCGACGGCTCCCCCGTACAGCCCGAAGACGATGAGCGGGACGAGACCTGCCAGGCCGACGAGGCCGACCGCGGCGGCCGACCGGGTCTGCGCGTAGACCTGCAACGGGATCGCGACGGCGGTGACCTGCGTACCGATGACGCTGACCGCGTCGCCGATCAGCAGGTTCCGGAACTGCCTCGAGGAGCGCATGGGCGCCAGGTCGAGGGTGACGCGCCGGCGCGGGGTCCGGGTCGCCTCGTCGATCTGCTCCGTCACGGCGCCAGCCTCTCGATGACCCAGGTCCCAGCGTCGAGCCGGTAGCGAAGCCGGTCGTGGAGCCTGTTGGGTCGGCCCTGCCAGAACTCGACGGTCTCCGGCAGCACGCGGGTGCCTCCCCAGAACGGCGGGACCGGTACCTCATCGGGATAGCGGCGGTCGAGATCGGCCAGCCGCTGGTCGAGGACAGACCGGTCACGAATGACGGAGGACTGGCGAGACGCCCACGCCCCCAGCTGGGCACCCCGTGGCCGCGAGTGGAAGTAGGCGTCGGTCTCTGCCTGCGTCACCTGCTCGACAGCTCCCCGAACCACGACCTGGCGCTCGAGGTCGATCCAGGGGAAGAGCAACGAGGCGACCGGGTTGGCGGCGAGCTCCCGGCCCTTGCGGCTCGTGCGGTTGGTGAAGAGCACGAAACCGCGCTCGTCGACCGCCTTGAGCAGCACCGTACGGGCACTCGGGGCGCCGTCCGCCGTCGACAGGACCATGGCGTTGGGCTCACGGAGGACGCGCGCGTCGGCGAACCAGCGCGCGAACTGCTCGTGCCAGGTCTCGGCGAGGTCGGCCTCGGACAGCCCGGCGGCGGTGTACTCCTGCCGGAGCGAGGACAGATCGGGGGCCATGTGCCCAGCCTCTCGCACGCGCGTTTCGGTGGCACGGCAGAATGGGGGAACACCCCACGAACCTGGAGCCGCAACCGATGGCTGACGAGACCGCCTTCAAGCCCGGACTGGAAGGCGTCGTCGCCTTCGAGTCAGAGATCGCCGAGCCGGACAAGGAGGGCTCCGCGCTCCGCTACCGAGGCGTGGACATCGAGGACCTCGTCGGCAACGTCTCCTTCGGCAACGTCTGGGGGCTGCTCGTCGACGGCAAGTTCAACCCTGGTCTGCCGCCGGCCGAGCCGTTCCCGCTGCCGGTCCACTCCGGTGACATCCGGGTCGACGTCCAGTCCGCCGTCGCGATGCTCGCGCCGGCCTGGGGTCTGCAGCAGATGCTCGACATCGGCGTGGAGCAGATCCGCGACGACCTGGCGCGCGTCTCCGTCATGGCCCTGGCCTTCGTGGCGCAGAGCGCCCGCGGTCTCGGCAAGCCGATGATCCCGCAGAGCGAGGTCGACAAGGCGCACACGATCGTCGAGCGCTTCATGATCCGCTGGAAGGGCGACCCGGACCCCGCTCACACCAAGGCCGTGGACGCCTACTTCGTGAGCGCCGCGGAGCACGGCATGAACGCCTCGACGTTCACGGCCCGCGTCATCGCCTCCACCGGCGCCGACGCTGCGGCCTCGATCTCCGGCGCCATCGGCGCGCTGTCCGGACCGCTGCACGGCGGGGCGCCGTCGCGGGTGCTGACCATGCTCGACGAGGTCGAGCGAGCCGCCAGCCCGGAGAAGTACGTCAAGGACCTCATGGACCGGGGCGAGCGCCTGATGGGCTTCGGCCACCGCGTCTACCGCGCGGAGGACCCCCGGGCCCGGGTGCTCCGTCGCACCGCTCAGGAGCTAGGCTCCACCCGGTACGAGGTCGCGGAGGCGCTCGAGAAGGCGGCCATCGAGGAGCTCACCGCCCGCTACCCCGACCGGCCGCTGCGCACGAACGTCGAGTTCTGGAGCGCCGTCGTCCTCGACTTCGCCGAGGTCCCCGCGCACATGTTCACGTCGATGTTCACGTGCGCCCGGACGGCCGGATGGTCGGCGCACATCCTCGAGCAGAAGAAGCTCAACAAGCTGATCCGCCCGTCGGCCAAGTACGTCGGCCCGGCGCCCCGTCCGGTCTCCGCTGTCGAGTCGGGCTCGCTGCCTGCAGGGAACCAGGTCTAGTGGCCCTCACCATCCCGGTCGACCTGCTGCCGCAGGACGGCCGCTTCGGCGCGGGGCCCTCCAAGGTCCGGCCGGCTCAGCTGGACGCGCTGCAGGCGCACGCGGGCGTCATCGGCACGTCGCACCGCAAGAAGCCCGTCAAGGACGTCGTAGCGCGGGTGCGCTCGGGCGTTCGCGACCTGTTCTCGCTGCCCGACGGGTACGAGGTCGTCCTGGGCAACGGCGGTTCGACCTGCTTCTGGGACATCGCGACCTTCTGCCTCGTGCAGGACCGCGCCCAGTTCCTGGCGTTCGGTGAGTTCGGTGCCAAGTTCGCGGAGGGCGTCGCTGCTGCGCCGTTCACCGGGGAGCCGCAGATCATCAAGGCGGAGCCAGGGTCCGCGCCGGACTTCGCGCCCGACCCTGCCTTCGACCTGTACGCGACGCCTCACAACGAGACCTCGACCGGTGTGGCTCGGCCCGTCCGCCGGCCCCCTGCCGAAGGCCTGCACGTGGTGGACGCCACCTCAGGCGCCGGCGGGCTGCCCGTCGACGTTCGCGAGACCGACGTCTACTACTTCGCTCCGCAGAAGTGCTTCGCCTCCGACGGCGGCCTGTGGATCGCCGTCATGTCGCCGGCCGCGGTCGAGCGGGTCGGGCAGCTTCGAGACCGATGGATCCCGCCGTTCCTCGACCTGCAGATCGCGATCGACAACAGCCGGCTCGACCAGACCTACAACACGCCTGCCGTCGCGACGCTGCTCATGCTCGCCGACCAGCTCGACTGGATGAACGACCAAGGCGGGCTCGACTGGTGCGTCTCCCGCACTGCCGACTCCTCGTCGCGGCTCTACACCTGGGCGGAGAAGACCTCGTACACGACTCCCTTCGTCACGGAGGAGCACCTGCGCTCACAGGTCGTGGGGACCATCGACTTCTCCGAGGAGGTCGACGCCGACGAGGTGGACAAGGCGCTGCGGGCCAACGGGATCCTCGACACGCACGCCTATCGCAAGCTGGGACGCAACCAGCTGCGCATCGCGATGTTCCCCGCCGTCGAGCCCGCAGACGTCGAGGCGCTGACGGGCTGCATCGACTACGTGGTGGAGCACCTCTGAACGCACCCCGGCAGGCCTGGGTCCCCAGGGTCATGAACGTCGCCCTTGCGGCGTTCTTCCTCGCGTTCCTCATCCCGCTCGTGCTGCACTTCGAGTCACTGGCGCGGGTCGCGCAGGTGATGCTCTCGGTGCTCGTGGTCTTCCCGTTCGGGCTGCTGACGCTGCTGTGCCTGACGTCAGCGGCCCGACCCGGCTCGCTCGGTCGCTTCGCCCGCAAGCACCGGCCCGTGCGCAAGCCCCGCTGACGGCTCAGGCGCAGCGGCCTCAGTTCCTCGCAGGAGGTCCGAGGTGCTGACGCGGCTCAGGAACGAAGCCGCAGCCACGGCGCTGACGGAGCAGACCACGCCCCCGATGAGCAGCGACGACCGCGGGCCGAGGGCCTCGGCGAGGACCCCGATGAGGGGAGCTCCGACCGGTGTCCCGCCGAGGAAGACCAGCACGTAGATCGCCATCA
>JAODNB010000147.1 GCA_025464795.1 Frankiales bacterium | reverse complement strand
CGCGGGCCTCCCGCTCGGCGGCGCGGCGGGCGTCGCCTGCAGCCTGGGCCGCGTCGGGGTCCTCGCCGGCGGCGAGAGCAGCCGCGCGCTCCTGGCGGCGGGCTTCGCGCTCGAGGAAGCGCTCCCGCCCTCGGTCGATGCGCACCGGCCGCTCGTCGTCGACGTCGTTGCCCGAGTCGCGGCTGCTGTCGCGGTCGTTCTCGCGGTCGTTCTCGCGGTCGTTCTCCCGGTCGCTGTCGTGGCTGGTCCGCCGAGGGCTGTCGTTGCCCTCGTCGTCGTCGCTCTCGTAGCGCGCGCTCTCGGAACGCTCGGGGCGCTCCGAGCGGGTGCTCTGCCGGCGCTCGGACACGGGGGCTGCCTCGACGGTCTGTTCGGTGCGCCTGGCCGTCTCGGTCGCGGGGGCGGCAGCAGCGTTCTGACGCTCCTGGATGGCCTCGATCAGCTGGATCTTGCGCAGCTTGGCGGTGCCGCTGATGCCCAGGTCGCCGGCGAGGCTCTGGAGCTCCGGGAGCAGGAGCGAGCTGAGCCCGCCGCCGCTTCCCGAGGTCGCCCGACGGCGCACCTTCGGCGCGGTGGTCGGGGCTGCCTGGTCCGGGTCGGTCGCGGACAGCAGGTCGGTGGTGTCGGTCAAGGAGGTTCCTCCGGGTGGGCCGTCGCACGCTGAGGTGGGCCGGCGAACAGGTGCTCCGGCTCGGGGCCGGGGGCCTCGTTCCCGTCAGGCGGGGCGAGGAGCTGAGGGGGTCTTTCGCCGGAGAGGCAGCAGACGTCCGCGTCGTCAAGGGGCGGAGGCGTCGGGGGGCTGCTCGGCAGCGAGCACTCCAGCCCGAGTCGGGCGGGTGCGCGGTCAGCGTAACGGTCGCTGAACGAACCGCACAACACGGGCAGTCCTCGGCGAGTTCCGCACCCGGGGTCCGTGGTCCGGTTTGCCCGAGTTCGTACCGCTCTTGCGTCCGGAACCCTGTCGGTCAGGACAGGGGCAGGACGACCGCCCCGTTCGGCTCGACGGCGAGCGGCACGACGTCCCAGGCGCGAGGGTGGCGCGCCGCGACCGCGTCCGCGGTGTCCGTCGTCGTCAGCGCGAGCACGGTCGGCCCTGCGCCACTGATGACCGCCGGGACGCCGTCGGCCCGCAGGGCCGCGACCAGTGCGGCCGACCGGGGCATGGCCTCGGCCCGGTACGACTGGTGCAGCCGGTCCTCGGTCGCGTCGAACAGCAGCTCCGGCGAGGTGGTGAGGGCGAAGGAGAGCAGCGCGGTACGGGCCGAGTTCGCCGCGGCCTCGCCGTGCGGCACGGT
The DNA here is from genome assembly GCA_025464795.1 of Frankiales bacterium. Lineage (GTDB taxonomy): Bacteria > Actinomycetota > Actinomycetes > Mycobacteriales > SCTD01 > RYN-111. The sequence continues at coordinate 1,929 of JAODNB010000147.1, read as the reverse complement.
GGCAGGGAGCATTCCCCGAACCCTCCTGGTCGAGGCCCGGGACGACGGGATGAAGGCGATCGGAGACACCGAGCGGTGCACGTCGACGCGGTGCACCCGCACGCCGGAGGCGCCGGTCCACGCGAAGGTCAGGCCACCGCGCAGGCAGGCAGCCACGTTGTCCGGGTGCCCCTCGAGGCGCGTCGCGAGGGCGAGGGCGGCGTCGTCGTCCATCGTCTCCTCGCCGCCGAGCACCAGGGCGCGGGCGGCAACAACGGCAGCCACGATGGCAGCACTGGACGAGCCCAGTCCCCGCGACTGAGGGATGCGGTTCGCGCAGACGACCTCGAGCCCCCGCGGCTGGCCACCGAGCTCCGTGAAAGCCGCGCGCAGCGACTTGACCACCAGGTGCCGCTTGTCGCGCGGCAGCTCGTCCGCGCCCTCGCCGGCGACGTCGACGGACAGTCCCGAGTCCGCGACCCGGACGATCACGTCGTCGTACAGAGCGAGGGCGAGGCCTGCGCTGTCGAAGGCAGGGCCCAGGTTCGCGCTCGTGGCGGGGACACGGACGCGCACAGGTGCGGCGCGGAAGGACGGCACGTCAGGCTCCTGTCGGAAGGGGCGTTCGGCGCAGGCTACGGGTCGCGGTCAGCCACACCATCGCGTAGCCGACGGAGGCCAGCCCGAAGCAGCCCAGCAGAAGGCGGGTCCCCACGACCTCGGACAGCAGGCCGGCGACGATCTGGTTGAGGGCGATCACGAGGGTGACCAGCATGAAGTCGGCGCTCATGACGCGGCCCAGGACGCGGTCAGGGACGCGCTTCTGCAGGCCGTAGGTCGACACCGTCCAGTTCGCGCCGCCGCCGAGGTGCGCCATCGCGACGAGCAGGACCGCCATCCAGAAGTACGGTGCGGCGGCCACCAGGACATACAGCAGACCGCACGCGCTGACGAAAGCGGCGAGCATCCACCACATCGCTGCGCTGTCGCGTCCGCGTGACCCCAGCAGCAGCGGCCCTGTCAGCGCTCCGAGACCACGCGCTGCGTAGAGCAGGCCCGTCCCGGCGGCTCCTTGGTGGAACACGTCCGTCGCCAGCAGCGGGAACAGCACCAGCGAGCCGTTCGCGAACGCGACCCCAGGCTTGACCGCGATCAGGGCGAGCACTGACCTGTCGGACCGTGCGAAGGTGACCGCCTCGTGGATCGCGTCCCCGAAGCCGGGGTGCTCGGAGGACTCCCGAGCCTGCTGGAAGGGGACGGTGCAGCGGCTGACGAGAACGGCCGACAGCGCGAACGAGACGGCGTCGATGACGAAGCACGCGTCGGTGCCGAACAGGGCAGCGCCCACTCCCCCGAGGGCCGCACCGACGGCGAGCATCGAGCCCCACGCGACGCCGTTCATCACGTTCGCGAGTGCGAGGTCCTCCGGCGCCACGATGTTGGGAGTCGCGGCCGATGAGGCGGGGGTCGCGATCGCCTTCGTCGCAGCCAGCAGGCCGACGGCGAGGACCGCGATCCAGACCGTGGACCTGTCGTGCACCAGGAGCAGCAGCAGCGCGAGCCCTGCGCTGGCCGCCTCGCTCCCGACGATGAGCCTCTTGCGGTCGAGGCGATCGGCGAGCGTCCCTGCGTACGGCGCCAGCAGGGCGAAGACAGCGGTGTCGGCCGTGAGGACCAGGCCGCCCGCAAGGCCCCCGTCGGTGATGTCCTTGAGCAGCGTGAGCAGCGGGATCAGAGCGAACCAGTCACCCCCGGAGGTGACGAGCTCTGACAGGTAGACCCTGCGGAAGTCCCTGTTGCGACGGAGAAGGTCGAGCCAGGCCCTCACAGACCCAGTGCTGCGGCGGCCGCCTCTGCCGATGCGGCGACGGTGACCGGCTTCGGGGCACCGGCGATGGCCCAGTCGGGGTCCTTCAGGCCGTTGCCCGTGACCGTGCAGACGATGCGCTG
>JAODNB010000128.1 GCA_025464795.1 Frankiales bacterium | reverse complement strand
TACTTCCTCAACACCTTTGCGCTCGGCATCTACCCCGAGCTGGTGAAGGAGCGCGAGAAGCACGAGTCGCGGCTGGGGAAGTGGCCGGCGATGGCCCTGGCCACAACGCGGATCATGCGCCGCGCAGAGCCGGTGTGCGTGACCGTCGACGGGGAGGAGCGGGAGCTCTGGACGCTGTTCGCCGGGAACGGGCACTACCACCCGGCAGGGTTCGCGCCGTCCTGGCGGGAGCGCATGGACGACCACTCCGTCGACATCCGCCTCATGGACGCGACATCCCCGTTCTCGCGCACCCGGCTCACCCTGGCCCTGCTCACGGGCCGGCTCGGTCGCAGTCACCTGTACGAAGAGCGCGTCGTCGGTCGGCTCGGCGTCACCTCGGACGCCCCCCTGCGGATCGCCCGTGACGGCGAGGTGTCGGACGGCCCGGCTTCCCTGACCCTCCGGGCGAGCGAGACGTCGCTCGTCGTCTACCGGCCTTGAGCCGGTTGCAGCGAGGGCTGGCCCTCGCGTCCCTGCTCGTCGGCGTCGCGCTCGTCGTCCCGCTCGCCGTCCTCATCCGCGACAGCTGGAGCCCGCTGCGGCACTTCGACGAGTCCGGATCGCACTCCCTCGAGACCGGCAAGGGGCTGTGGCGCGACGTCGTGCTCGGTGTCACGCAGCTGGGCGCGCCGCTCCTGCTGGAGGCGGCGGCCGTTGTGATCGCGTTGCTGCTGCTCAGGCAGGGCAGGCGCAGGCTGTCGGCCTACGTGCTCCTGAGCGTGCTGGGCGCTGAGGCCCTGTCGTCGCTCACCAAGCTGCTCGTCGACCGGGTCCGCCCGTGCCTGCACGAGATCTCCTGTCCCGCGACGACCAGCTTTCCGTCAGGTCATGCCGTGGGAGCGGCGGCCTTCTGGGGGACGTGCGCGGTCCTGCTGCTGCCACGACTGGGACGTCGCAGCTGGTGGCTGCTCGTCATCCCGCTCGTGGTGGCGCTGACCCGCGTCGTGCTTGGGGTGCACTACCCCTCGGACGTCCTTGCCGGGCTGGTCATGGGAGGCTGCTGGGCGACGGCGTGGACCGCGGTCTTCGCCGCCTGGAAGGACGAGCGGGTAGGGCGCGAGGTGCCCTTGGAGGAGGGCATCGGGTGAGGGATCCGGCAGCGGACCTCCGATCGATCGCCTTCGCGCTCGAGCGGGCTCTCGAGCCGAGCTACCGGGTGAAGGCCTTCCGCAAGGCGGCAGGGCTGGTCGACGACCTGGGCCGGGAGGAGCTGGAGGAGCGGCATCGGGCGGGGACGCTCGCTGACCTGCCGGGGATCGGCAAGGTGACCGCTCTGGTCATCGGGGAGTCGCTGGACGGTGAGGAGCCGAACTACCTCCGCCGGGTGGCCGACCTCGGCGGTGTGTCGGTGAGCGACGGTGCGGCTGCGCTGCGTGCCGCGCTCAAGGGCGACTGCCACCTCCACTCCGACTGGAGCGACGGAGGGTCGCCCATTCAGGAGATGGCCCTCGCAGCCAGGGGTCTGGGCCACGAGTACATGGTGCTGACCGACCACTCACCCCGGCTGAGGGTGGCGAACGGGCTGTCGGCAGACCGCCTTCGCGAGCAGCTCGACGTCATCGAGCAGCTCAACGAGGCCTTGGCTTCCGAGGCTGCCTCCGGCGACGCGCGGGCGTTTCGGATCCTGACGGGCATCGAGTGCGACATCAACGAGGACGGGACCCTCGATCAAGAGCCGGCGCTGCTCGCCCGGCTCGACCTCGTCGTCGCCTCGGTCCACTCGAAGCTCCGGATGCCGTCCGAGGAGATGACGCCGCGGATGATCGCGGCGATCTCCAACCCGCACACCGACGTACTCGGGCACTGCACGGGACGCAAGGTGGGAGGCGAGAAGAAGCGGCCGGAGTCGGAGTTCGACGCCGAGCTCGTCTTCGCCGCCTGTGCGCAGTTCGACGTGGCGGTCGAGATCAACAGCCGGCCCGAGCGGCTCGACCCTCCCAAGCGGCTGCTCCGGTTGGCCTGGGAGGCGGGCTGCAAGCTCTCGATCGACACCGATGCGCATGCGCCGGGCCAGCTGGACTTCCAGGTGAACGGCTGCGAGAGAGCGCACCTCACCGGCGTGACGGCCGACCGCGTCATCAACGCGTGGTCCGCCGAGGAGCTGGTGGGCTGGACGGCGGCACGCGGCTCGGGGTGACCAGGCTAGAGAGGCTTGCGCTGGCTGGGGATCAGCGCTCGCACCGGATTGGTGAGGACGTCGATGAGCTCGTCCGGCATAGCGTCCGCTACCAGCAGGGCGCAGGCAGCGTCGAGGCAGAGAGCGAGGACCCGGGAGCTCTCGCGGTCATCCAGGGCAGAGCTGACCGCAGAGCGACCGCAGGATCCGCACGGGCGGGCGAGTCCCTCGGCACCCGACCGGCGGACGAGTGCCCACACGCGGCGTCGGCTCGTCATGACAGCCACCTGGAAAGCGCTGTCCGCCGCGCCTGCCCGGCCCTGCTCGTCGATGAAGGTCTGGTCGACGAGCTGCTCGTAGACCGCCTGGTTCTCGGAGTCGTGGCAGCGCGTGGCGAGCCGGGGGAGCCAGGACAGCAGGGCCTTGACCTCCTCGCTCTGCGGTCCTAGGTCCGGCTCGTCGACCGTGCCCTCAGCGAAGACCGTGCGCCAGGGCTTCATGAGCGTCGCGTGCTCCGTGCGGGACAGCACCGGCTTGGCGTACGCCGCGGCGATGGCGTCGCGGACCGCCTTCAAGGCGGTCGTGGTGATCGCCGGGTCCACGGTGACGTAAGCGGCCTCACCGGCGAGGTCGTCGGCGAACAGCGAGGTCACCGCCTCGAACGCGGCGAGCACTTCCATCACCAACGGCCCGTCGGGCATGAGTGCCTTGTCGCGCGCGTCGGCGATCTGGATGTCGTTTGTCCAGGCCTGAGCGAGGCGCGGGATGTCGCTGTCGTTCACGTGGGCGAGCTGCGACAGCACACCGAGGATCTCCGCAAGGTTCGGGTGGTCCTCTAGGCAGTCGATGGCGCCGCGTCGTCCCATGCAGCGAGCATCAGGGACAGAACGGGCTCCGGTGCGCGAATTGCCGGATTTAGTCAGTAGTGACCAGCGGAACCATCAGAAGCGGTGCTGCTCGACCCCGCCGTTCAGGTCCTTCCACACCTCAGCGACGTTGACGTACACGCGCCCCTCCGGGAGCCTGCCGACGAGCTCGATCACGCTGTCCTCGCCGCCTTGGTCCACGACGCGCTCACGGATCTGCTGCGTCTCCGCCGGCCAGATCTCCTTGCCGAGCAACGAGGCGAGCCGGGAGCGGCCCTCGACGTCCTCGGGCGTCAGGCCCTCCGGCGTGCCACCCACGAGGCGCCCGGAGTCGACCTCCGGCTGGTCCTCGCCCGACGGCTCGGGGGAGTTCCACTCCTCACGGTTGTCGTGCCCGCCTGTCACCAGAGCGCGGGTCTCCTTCGCCAGGGCCTCATCGAGCCGGTGGCCGTGCTTGTCGCTGCCTCGTTCCATGGCCCGCAACTACCCACGTTCGCGCTGGTGTCACCTGCGTTACGTCATTTGTCCGTCCTGAACAGGAGTGTTCCGGCCGCGAGGGGGGACAGCAGAGGTGTGAAGACGCGCCTTGCAGCCCTGCTGCCGTCGATGCTCCTCGCCGGTCTGCTCAGCGGTGCCCTGGCGACCTCCCCGAGCGCGTCCACGCGCGACGAGGCTCCGGTCCAGATGACGGTCACGCCCGCGCGCTGACCTCGCACCGCTGCTTCAGGCCCTGCGCGACGCCGTCGAAGCCGCGCTGGATGGCCGCACCGAGCAGCAGACGCATGAGCCCGACGCCGATTCCGGTGAAGGTGTCCTCCGTGAAGTACCGGGTTCGTCCCTCGCCGAGGTCCGTCAGCTCCTGGACGCGGTTCGCATCGATGAACCACCTCGGGCCGACGGCCACGCCCCAGGAGACACGGGTGCCTTCGACGTAGGACGTGACGTACTCGACCTGGTGCCGCTGCTTGGGCGGTCGCAGCGCGACCATCATGTCCACCGGTGAGCCGAGCTCGAGGGTCGTCTTCACGACGACGGTGAAGGGGTTCCACTCCGGGTAGCGCTCGACGTCCGTCAGGGTCGCCCACACTTGCTCGATCGGGGCGTCGATGTCGATCGTCGACGAGATGGCGTAGCTCACCCCTGCATCAGCTCGATCCGGGTGCCGTCGGGGTCGGCGACGAAGACGACCTCGATCCCGAGGTTCTGCCGCGTCTCCTTGAGGAGCGTGCCGCCGTGCGCCACCAGGTGGTCGGCGAAGTCGTCGATCGACGGGTGCAGGAACGACAGGTGCGTGTAGCCGAGGGCGCCGCGGCTCGTCGACGGCCGGCCTGTCACGGCGGGGTCGTCGTAGCTCAGCACCTCGATCTTGAGCTCCCCGAGCCGGATCATCTGGGATCGCACCGCCACCGGCGCGGGAACCTCCAGCGCCTCAGCGAGCCCCGGGATCACCTCGTCGGTGAGGTCGTAGTGCTCGGCGACCTCGAAGCCGAGGCCGTCGCACCAGAACCGCATCGCCGCGTCACGGTCGGACACGCAGATGCCGAGGTGTGAGGCGCGCAGCGTCACGCCGTGCCGCCCTCCGACGAGCCCGTGCCCGTCGACCGGTCGTCGCGCAGCCGGTAGCGGTCGACCGCCTTGGCGGGCACGTCCGCCTCGACCTCTCCACGTGCCGCGAGCTGCTCCAGCACCGCGACGGCGATGGACTCCGCGTCGATGTGGAAGTGCCGACGGAGCGCAGCCCGGGTGTCCGAGCGACCGAAGCCGTCGGTGCCGAGGGAGGTGTAGTCGCCGGGGATCCAGCGGCTGATCTGGTCCGGTACGGCCCGCATCCAGTCGGACACCGCGACCACCGGTCCGGCAGCCTCCATGAGCGACGTCGTGACGAACGGCGTCTTCGGGGCCTCCTCGGGGTGCAGCAGGGCGTGCTGGTCGCAGGCGAGCGCGTCGCGGCGCAGCTCGTTCCAGGAGGTGACCGACCAGACGTCCGCTCCGATGCCCCAGTCCGCGCGCAGCAGCTCCTGGGCAGCAAGGGCGGCTTGGAGCGAGATCCCGCTGGCGAGGACCTGGGCCTGAGCGCCGACGCCCTCGGACCGCTTGAGCCTGTACATCCCTCGCAGGACGCCCTCGCGGAGCCCTGAGATGTCGGGCAGCGGTGGCTGCGGGTAGGGCTCGTTGTAGACGGTGAGGTAGTAGAAGACGTCCTCCGGGCTCTCGCCGTACATGCGTCGCAGGCCGTCCTCGACGATGAACGCGAGCTCGTACCCGAACGCGGGGTCGTAGGCGATCACGGCCGGGTTGGTGGAGGCGTAGAGCAGCGAGTGCCCGTCCTGGTGCTGCAGGCCCTCACCGTTCAGGGTGGTGCGACCTGCCGTGGCGCCGAGCAGGAAGCCCCGACCGAGCTGGTCGGCCAGCTGCCACATCTGGTCGCCGGTCCGCTGGAAGCCGAACATCGAGTAGAAGATGTAGATCGGGATCATCGGCTCGCCGTGCGTGGCGTAGGACGTCGCGGCGGCGATGGTCGAGGCCATGGAGCCGGCTTCGGTGATGCCCTCGTGCAGGATCTGGCCCTGCTCGGACTCCTTGTAGGACAGCAGGAGCGCGCGGTCGACGGCCTCGTACCGCTGTCCGAAGGGGGAGTAGATCTTGGCCGTCGGGAACATCGCGTCCATGCCGAACGTGCGGGCCTCGTCAGGCACGACCGGCACGAAGCGCGCGCCGATCTCCTTGTCCTTCATGAGGTCCTTCAGCAGCCGGACGAAAGCCATCGTCGTGGCGACCGGCTGCTTGCCGGAGCCGGCCTTCAGCTCGTCGTAGGCCTTGGCGTCGGGGAGCACGAGGCTCTTCGGCTTGACGACCCGGCTGGGCAGGGACCCGCCGAGGGCCTCGCGCCGCTCACGCATGTACGCGATCTCGTTGCTGTGCGGGCCAGGGTGGAAGTACGGCGGCAGGCCGGACTCGAGGGCCTTGTCGCTGATGTCGATGTAGAGGCGGTCGCGGAGCTCCTTGAGCTCGTCGACGGTCAGCTTCTTCATCTGGTGCGTGGAGTTGCGGCCCT
>JAODNB010000116.1 GCA_025464795.1 Frankiales bacterium | reverse complement strand
GTACTCCACGTGCTCGATCTCGATGCGGACCTGCTGGATGCGCATCAGCACCCGCTCCCGGAGGTCGACGGGAGCCGGGTCGGAGCAGCACCGGGCGACGAGGGCCTTCACGGCCTGCTCGAGCCCGTACTGCCGCAGGCAGGGCGAGCACTCGTCGAGGTGGATGCGGATCTGGTCGTGGGTCTCCGCCTCGGCCTCCTGGTCGAGGTAGAGGTACACCTGCTCCAGGACCTCGGAGCAGTCCGTCTCGTGCGGGTCTCCACAGCTCATGTCGTTTCGGCCTTCACCAGACCACGCTCGACGGCGTAGTCAGCCAGCAGGGTCTTCAAGCCACGCCGACCGCGGTGGAGGCGGGACATGACCGTCCCGATCGGCGTGCCCATGATGTCGGCGATCTCCTTGTAGGAGAAGCCCTCGACGTCCGCGAGGTAGACCGCCATGCGGAAGTCCTCGGGGAGCTTCTGGAGGGCGTCCTTGACGTCGCTGTCGGGGAGGTGGTCGAGCGCCTCCATCTCAGCGCTCCGCAGCCCGGTCGAGGTGTGCGCCTCAGCGGCGGCGATCTGCCAGTCCTCGATCTGGTCGGTCGGGGACTGCAACGGCTGCCGCTGCTTCTTGCGGTAGGTGTTGATGAACGTGTTCGTGAGGATGCGGTAGAGCCAGGCCTTGAGGTTCGTGCCCTCTTCGAACTGGTGGAACGCGGCGAAGGCCTTGACGAAGGTCTCCTGGACGAGGTCCTCAGCGTCCGCGGGGTTGCGCGTCATGCGCAGCGCGGCGGAGTAGAGCTGGTCCAGGAACGGCAGGGCGTCCCGCTCGAAGCGGGCGGTCTTCTGCTCACTGGTCTCGCTGACTGTGCCCACCTCCTTCGGAGAGGCTGACTCTACGGGGAAGGCGTCGTACGGCAGCAGCGAGGGCAGGCTCGACCCACCGTCCCAGGGGCCGAGAGCCAGGGCGCATGCGTTGGTCACGTCCGCTCCAACGCCCATGCACACTCCCCTCATTCCTGCATCCCGAGACGTACGCTGAAGGGCATGCAGCAGGACCGCCACGCAGGAGCGCACGCCCACGGGCCCGGGTCCGGCCACCACCCTGCCGTGGAGCAGTACCTCGAGACCATCCTGGAGCTGGAGGAGTCGGGGATCCCGCCCATGCGGGCCCGCCTGGTCGAGCGCCTCGGTGTCAGCGCACCAGCTGTGAGCGAGACGGTGAAGCGGCTCGAGCGCGAGGGCTACCTGACGCTGGACAACGAGCGGCTGCTGCGCCTCACCGCGGACGGACGGGAGTACGCGACTGCCGTCCTGCGCCGGCACCGCCTCGCGGAGCTGCTGCTCGTCGAGGTCCTGAAGGTGCCCTGGTCCCAGGTGCACGAGGAGGCCTGCCGGCTGGAGCACGCGATCAGCGACAACCTGGAGCAGCACCTCGTGAAGCTGCTCGGCGACCCCGGTGCCTGCCCGCACGGCAACCCGATCCCCGGGTCCGCGAACGTCGTCGACCCCGGCCCCCTGCAGGCCCTGGCCTCCGTCCCCATCGGCGTGCCCTGCGTCATCCGCCGGATCGACGAGCACCTGCAGACCCAGATCGGTCACATGGTCGAGCTGGAGCAGGGGCGCGTCCTGCCTGGCCAGCGCGTCACGATCGAGGCGGGGAAGGACGACGACCGCGTGCTGCTCGACGTCGACGGCGTCTCCGTCGCGCTGGAGCGGGTTGTCGCGACTGAGGTCTACGTCAGCGTGTAGAGCTCCTGCAGGAACGTCGCCACGGCGTCTCGGATCTGGGGGGCAGCGGGGTCGTGGCCCTTGGCAACCCTGAAGCCGTGGTCGGCGCCGCGGATCCGGGTCGCACCGTCCGGGATCCCGAACGCGTCCCGGTCGCCCTGGACGACGAGCACCGGGACCTGCACCCCCTCGAGCTCGGGCAGCCGCGTCTTCTCCGGCCGGCCCGGCGGGTGCAGCGGGAACGCGAGGCAGAGCACGCCGTCGGCGCCGACCTGGGAGGCCGTCCGGCAGGCGACGCGCGCTCCGGCACTGCGACCGCCGACCACCAGGGGACTTCCCTTGAGAGCCTTCAGGACGTCGAGCCAGGCGAGGTCGAGCCGCGGCGGCGCCTCGGCGACCTTGCGCCCCTTCACCCTCCAGGGCTGCTCGACGCGGACCACCCGCCACCCGGCGTCGATCGCTGCGTCACGCGCCGCCAGCAGGTCGACGGACTCGATCCCGCCGCCGGCGCCATGGCCGAGGACGAGCAGGGGCCTGCCCTTGCCCTCCTCGGTGATGCGGGCGTCGCCGACCGCAGTGGGGATCGTCCTCAGACGTCGTTCTCCTCGAACTTCTCCTGGTCGGCGAGGCAGCGCGAGGCCTCGGGCCGGAACTCGAGCCGAGCCTCGGCGATCTTCTCGCCGCAGTCGATGCAGACGCCGTACGTCCCGGCTTCCAGCCGAGTGAGCGCCGCCTCGGCCTCGGTCTTGCGGTGCTGGGCCGCTTCGACGAGAGCATCCTCCTGCTCCGCCTCCTCCTGGGCCGCGGCGAGCTCCTCCTCCTCCAGAGGGCTCTCGTCCGCTTCCTCGGACTCCAGCTCCATCACGGCGATGGTCGCTTCGGCCTCGCGCACGATCTGCTCGAGGTCAGCCTTGATGGCGTCGAGGTCCACGTCTCTCCTTCGTCGGTTTCGTGTGGGTCAGCATGCCTTACCCACGCTTCTCAGGGCGCAGGCCTAGCCTCGTTCTCGTGCTCCCGGTCCTGCTCGCCGCCCTCGTCGCGATGGGGACGATCACCCTCCCCTCGCCTGAGGCGGCACGGGTCCAGCAGGCGAACCTCATCAAAGCCGTCGGGGGTCGTCCGGACCGGTTGCTCCAGTCCTTCGTACCAGGACCGGTAGTGAACGCGGAGACGGTACGCGTGGGACTCGCTCCGTCGGGAGCGGTGTCCTCGGTCACGGCGGACCAAAGGCTGACGCTCACGGGCACCGGCGACTACGCGATCCGCGAGCGCGGGCCGGCTCGGTCCGCTCGCTCGCTGTCGTCAGAGCCTCCGCCGGTCACGCGTCGCGGTGCCGTCGTGTGGCAGGGCTTCTCGCCGGGGTCGCGGGCGCTGGCGGCCTCTTTGGTCCTCGACCCGGCCATCGAGGCGCCGCACCTCCCGCTGACCGTGGCTGTCTCGGGTTCCGCGTCGTCGCCCGGACAGGTCACCGTCACGGTCACCAACACGACCGCCCAACCGGCTGACCTGCCGACGGGCAGCGACGTGGCGCCGGCGGAGGTGGCGGGGCCGCTCGATGCGGCTCGTGCCGTCGCACGGCACCCCACGGCACTGCGCCTGCCCACGACGTCGGCCGGCCTCCCGGCCACCGTTGAGGTGAGCGCTCCAGCGACGGTCGCGAGCTCTCAGGCCGTGCCGCTGCGCGTGACCGGGTCGCTGTCGGTGGTCGGCGGTGCAGGGGTGCTGTCGGGGCCCGCCGTGTCTGGCTCGTCGTTCGCCGGAACGCTCGGTGGAGTCGGAGGCACCACGTCGGTGACGTTCACCCTGGGCGTCACGAAGCCCGGCGCGCTGGCGCTGTCGCTGACGGCGGTCAATGCTCTCAACCCGGCTCAGCTGGCGCCCCCGCGCGGGTTGCCGTCCTGGCGGACCTGGGCCGGCTCCTCACCCCCGCTCGCCGAGCGACGTGCCGCCCTCGACCTGCTCGTGGAGGTCGCCGCGTCCGGGGCGCGCGCGTCGTCGTACAGCCCCTACCTCGGAGCCGACCTCCGCGGTACTGGATCGACGACGTTCTCCTACTCCTTCGTAGCCGCCGCCGAGGTGGCAGCGCCGCGAGCGGTGCTCCGACCGAAGTGGGGAGCGCTGTCCCTCGCCGGCCTCGGGCTCCTCGCGCTGCTGTCCGCCGCCGCCGCAGTCTGGCGCCGTTCCTGACCCCCTGACCCCCTACTTCTGATCTCATCTGACAGCGAGCCGCTTACCGCGACCGTCCCACGCTCAGAAGGGTGCGGATGAGGGGGATCGCGTCAGACCAGTTCAGGAAGTGCGGGGGGGGTGGCGTTCGTGACGCCCGGCATGGAACGTGCGAGCGCGGGCACAGGACTGCCATGTTCCTCTTCTTCTCCAACCGCATGGGCTGCCTGCCCAGCCTCATGCTGTCCGTCGTCGTGACGCT
>JAODNB010000098.1 GCA_025464795.1 Frankiales bacterium | reverse complement strand
CACCCCGGACGACGATCTCACCGGGGTCGCCCTCCTCGACGGGGGAGCCGCTCTCATCGAGGAGCTTCAGCTCGATGCCGGGAACCGGCCTGCCGATGGAGCCGGGCTTCGCGACCTCGCTCATGAGCGTGGTCGTCAGCACCGGCGCCGTCTCCGTGAGGCCGTAGCCCTCGAAGACGTGGTGGCCGGTGACGTCGAGGACGCGGTGCAGCACCGTCGGGGGGAGCGGAGCGGCACCGGACAGCGCGAGGCGCACGGAGGTGAAGGCGTCGCCGACGTCGGGGAGCATCGACCACGCGACGTACATCGGGGGCGCCCCCACGACGTTGGTGACGTGATCGCGACGGACCAGCTCGAGGGTCTCGACCGGGTCGAAGCGCTCGGCGAGGACGCCCGTCGCGCCGTGCCAGGCGACCATGCCGAGCGCCGCGTTGAGGCCGAACACGTGGAAGAGCGGGAGCACGAGCAGCACGACGTCGTCCTGCGCGACGACCGGCGGGTCGATCAGCGCGCTCTGCTCGAGGTTGGACAGCAGCGCCCGGTGCGTCAGCATCGCGCCCTTCGGCCGACCGCTCGTCCCGGACGTGTAGAGCAGCACCGCGAGGTCCTCGCCGCCGCCGACCGCCTCCAGGTCCGCATCGTCCGCGAGCAGGGCCTGCCAGGTCTGCGTCCCCGCGACGACGACGTGCTCGGCCAAGCCGTCAACGATGCCGGCCGTCGACGGGGCCGTGAGGATGACGCGGGCCCCGCTGTCCGTCAGCACGTGCGTCAGCTCGTTCGCGGTGTAGCCCGTGTTCACAGGCAGCGCGACGAGACCTGCGCGGAGGGCGCCGAAGTAGGCGATGGCGAACTCAGGCACGTTGCCGAGATGGATCGCGACCCGGTCGCCCTGCTGCAGCCCGAGGGCCAGCAGCCCACGACCGGCCGCAGAGGCGAGCGCGTCGAGCTCGGCCCAGGAGGTGGTCTGGTGGTGGAAGACCAGAGCAGGCTTGTCCGGCGTGTCCGCGGCGGCCTGGCGGACGAGCGTCGCGAGGTTCCCCATGGTGCGCGCGCTCACGACGTCTCCCTCGATGTCCACCCTCGATCGGTGCCGCAGCATCCCACAACGGCTACGTGGGGGACGGTGACGGTGGGGGCGGCTGCGACGGGATGATGATCGGAGGGGCGGACGTCGGCGCCTGGGTCGGCGGCACGGTCTTGGTGGGCCTCGGAGCGACCGTCCTGGTGGGTGCGACCTGGGCGGCCGGGGTGGGCGACGGGGTGCGGCGCGGGTGCCGCGTCGAGGTGGTCACCGGCGCCGCCGTCGACGTAGCCGCGGGCCCGGCCGCGAGTCCGGCTGCGCGCGCCTTGGTATCGGCCTGGATCTGCTTGTAGATCTGCTGCGCCCTGGCGAAGATCTTCGCCGGCAGGGTGCCACCGAAGATCTGGCCCCGCACGCCTTCGATGTCGTGCATCCCGCCGCACGAGCCCTGGACCTGGAGGGCGTGCCGCTTCTTGGTGGCGGGATCCCGGGCCGACAGCAGGTCGCAGCTGCTGTACTCGTTGCCCATCCAGGTGGCGACGCAGATGTGCTCGTCCGGGATGCACCCCGTGAACCACGCGTCTGTCGAGCTGTTCGTCGTACCGGTCTTGCCGAACACGACGCTGTCCTGCTTCACGGAGGTGGCCGTGCCGTACTGCACGACGTCGGTGAGCGCCTTCACGACGTCGCCCGCCACCGACGCGCTCATCACGCGCTTCGACGGAGAGGGGGCCGCGCGCTGCACGACCTGTCCCGGGTTGGTGCCCGTGGCGTTCGCGCGCACCTCGGTGTAGGTGCGCGGCGCGATGTGCACCCCGCCGTTGGCGAAGGTCGCGTAGGCGACCGCCTCGGACAGCGGGGTCACCTCGACCGAGCCGCCGACCCCGAACGACAGCGGGCCCGGCTCGATCTTGCCGGACAGACCGGCGGCCTTGGCCAGCTTCGCGACCTTGGTGCGGCCGACCTCGATGGCGAGCGGACCGTAGACGGTGTTGACCGACTTCGCGAGGGCCCGACGCAGGGTGAAGCTCCCGGCCTCGGACGGCTCGCTGTTGTGCAGGACGTACGGGTTCGGCACGCCCCCGGGGTTCGGGATGGACTTGGCCCCGGGGCCGTACCGGGTCGTGTTGAGCGTCAGCCCCTCGATCAGGGCCTGCGCGAGCGTGAAGGGCTTGATGGTCGAGCCGGACTGCCTCAGCGCGTTGGTCGCGAGGTTGAACCCGAGCTTCTGCTGGTAGCCCTTGACGCCCTCCTTGCCCGGGACGAGCTTGCCCCGGTCGGTGACGGGCGGCACGTAGCGCCGGGTGGCCATCGCCTTGATGTCGCCGTTGCGGTAGTCCACCGCAACGATCGCTGCCTGCGGGTCGGACTCCCGGGGGAGGACCTCCTTGATCGCCTGGTTGAAGGCCTTCTGCAGGTCGAGGTCCAGGGTCGTCTTCACGCGAAGGCTGCCGCGGAAGAAGACGTCCTCGTCGTACCCGGGACTGGCCTTGATCTTCGCCTTCACGTAGTCGGCGAACTCCGGTGCCTCCGTCGGCTGGTCGGCCTGCTGCTGCCGCACGGGCCGGACGAGCTGGATGTACTCCCGCTTGCTGTAGGCGTCACTCGCCTGCTGCGGCGTGATGAAGCCGCCGACCACCATCCGGTTCAGCGTGTACTGCTGGCGCAGCCGGGCGGTGGTGAAGTCCTTGACCGGGTTCCACGCGGAGGGAGCGGGCGCGATGCCCGCGAGGATCGACGCCCGGGCGATGGCCAGCAGCGGGTCGCGGGGACCGTGGCGGGGTACGTCGAGGTCCTTGACGGGGACCCCGAAGTAGTACTTCGACGCGGCCTGGACGCCGTACAGGCCGTTGCCGAGGTAGAGGGCGTTGAGGTAGTCCGTGAGGATCTCCTGCTTGCTGAGCTTCTGCTCGAGCCGGACGGCGAGGGCGGCCTCCCGGATCTTGCGCATCGCGGAGCGCTCGTTGCCGACGTAGGCGTTCTTCACGTACTGCTGGGTGAGGGTCGACCCGCCCTGCGAGACGCCTCCGCTGAGGTCGCGGAAGACCGCCCGGACCGTGGCCAGCGGGTCGACGCCGTTGTGCTTGAGGAAGCGCTCGTCCTCCGCCGAGATGATGGCGTCGCGCATCACCTGGGGGATCTCGGACGCCGCCACCGGGTCGCGTCGCTCCGGGGGCAGGATCGTGGCGAACTGGCGACCGTCCGCGGCGGTGAGCAGCGCCGCGGTGGGCGGCGGCGCGACCGCGAAGTCGATCGGCGCGGCCAGCAGGCCACCGACGAACGCCCCCGTCCCGACGACCAGAGACAGGGCGCCGACGAGCAGCACGCGGGCGACGAGGCGGGTGCGTCGACGCCTTCGACGGCGGCTGATCACCGCCTGCCGGGCCGCAGGTGTGGGCGCGACACCAGGGCGCCGCGAGGGCGGGACTGGACCGGACGCGACCATAGGGGCAGGGTACGTGCCGCACCTTGATCACGAGGAGGTCTTGTGGAGCAGCGCGGTGTGAGGGTGCTCGTCGTCGACGACACCGAGCACGTGCGCGAGGTCGTGGCCGACATGCTGCGCCTCGACGGCTTCGACGTCGTCGGGACGGCCGACAGCGGCGAGGCCGCACTGGTGCTCGCCGCGGAGACCGACCCCCACGTGGTCGTCATGGACCTGCGGATGCCTGGCATCGACGGCCTGGAGGCGACGCGCAGGCTGCGCGCCGAGCGTCCTGGTCAGCAAGTCGTCCTCTACACCGCTTACGTCGACGCCGACGTGG
Organism: Frankiales bacterium; assembly: GCA_025464795.1. Taxonomy (GTDB): domain Bacteria; phylum Actinomycetota; class Actinomycetes; order Mycobacteriales; family SCTD01; genus RYN-111. The sequence continues at coordinate 25,161 of JAODNB010000098.1, read as the reverse complement.
AGCGGGAGGCCCTGGCCGTGGGCGCGGCGCTGTGCCTCGGCAAGGTCGAGGGCATGCCGCGGCTCGCGCGGGAGCTCACCCGGCTCACGCTCGCGGTTGCCAAGGAGCGCTAGCTGTCGGGCTCAGGGCGCCAGCACGTGCTGCCGACACCAAGGGAGGACCTTTTCCGGCCAAGCATGACCCCTGGCCCTAATATGGACCACCTGGCACGTCGGCGGGCCCACCAGGGACCCAGACGTGGAACGGAGCTCGCTTGCACGTCGTCGGGCAGTGCCGTGCGGCCGTGGCTGGTGCCACGTGTGCCGCTGATGAGCGATGCCCATGAGCCGTCCGAACCAGCCGAGCCAGCAGGGCCTGTCAGCCCTGCGTGCGGCCGTGGCAGAGGCGCGCAACGAGCAGCTCGGGCGGCACGCCCGCGCGGCACGCACCGGTCGGGACCTGCTCGACGGGAACCGGTTGCCCGCCTTCGCGGTGGCCTCTCATGCCCGCGTCACCCCTGCACCGGTGCCCTCCCCGTCCGTCCCCGAGCACGACACCGTCCAGCACGCCGCCCCCGAGGGCGACACCGCCGTCGCGATCGGGCTCGTGCAGCGCGCGCAGACGGGCGATGCCGAGGCGTTCGGAGAGCTGTACGACAAGTACGTCGACCAGGTCTACCGCTACATCGCCTACCGGGTGGCCTCCGCGCAGCTCGCCGAGGACCTGACCAGCGAGACCTTCCTGCGCGCGCTCCGCCGCATCGGGACGTTCACCTGGCAGGGCCGTGACGTCGGCGCCTGGTTCGTGACCATCGCCCGCAACCTGATCGCGGACCACTACAAGAGCGGGCGATACCGGCTGGAGCTGACGACCGACGACGTCACCGAGTCGGGGTCGGCCCCTGTGCAGGCAGGTCCCGAGGGCGAGGTCCTCGAGGCGATGCAGAACAAGGTCCTGCTCGAGGCCGTGAAGCAGCTGAACGCCGAGCAGCAGGAGTGCATCGTGCTCCGCTTCCTCCAGGGGATGTCGGTCGCCGAGACGGCGCAGGTCATGGGCAAGAACGACGGTGCGATCAAGGCGCTGCAGTACCGCGCCATCCGCACGCTGGGCCGGTTGCTCCCCGAGGGGGTGGAGCTGTGACGAACCCTTCTTTCGGCGCTCTGCCCGTCACTGTTGAGACCCCACCGTCGTTGCAGGGGGAGACAGCCGCAGACACCATGGAAGGAGCGACGTCATGAACCCCCTGGCGACTCGCTCCCGCGTGGAGGAGCTGGCTCGACTGCTCGAGGGCGCCGTCTCGGGACCGCGCACCATGACCGCCGGGCACGCCGCTCTCGCCACCCGGCTGCGCGCCGTCGCACCGGCCCTCGAGCCGAAGGCTGCACCCCGTACCGAGTTCCGGTCCGCGCTCCGGACCCGCCTGGTGGCCGTCGCGACCGTCCAGGCAGCCACGATCGTCGACACCCCGGCTCCGGCAGGCAGGGCACTCGACTCCGCCGTCACCTGGACGCAGACCCGCACGGCGCAGCGTCGCATCGGTGCGACGGCGGGCGCCATGGCCTCGGTCATCGCCCTCACCGGCGTCGGTATCGCTGCCTCCCACTCCCTGCCCGGAGCCCCCTTCTACGCCCTGAAGCTCAAGGCCGAGGACGTGCAGCTCAGCTTCACCAGCGGCGACACCGCCCGCGGCAGCAAGCACCTCGAGTTCGCCGGCACCAGGCTGCGGGAGGTCGCCGCTCTCGCGCACGGCGACGGCCAGCTGTCCCTCGGCGCACCGAACGGCCTCCCCGTGGCTTCAGGCCTTGCGCTGAGCAGCGACGTCCAGCAGCGCATCAACGACACCCTGGCCGCCTTCAACAGCGAGACCAAGAGCGGCCGTGCGCTGCTCGAGCACGCCTACCGCACCACGGGGAAGTCCGAGCCGCTCCGGATCCTCGCGAGCTTCTCCTCGGACGAGCAGTCCGCGCTGGTCACGATCCTGCCGGACCTCCCCGAGGCCTCCAAGCCGCACGCCGAGCAGTCACTGCAGCTGGTGACCGATGTGGGCAGCAGCGCGAACCAGCTGCTCTCGATCGGGACCTGCGGAGGCTCCTGCTTCCCGCAGGCCGCCGGCCCCACACTCCCGTCCGAACCCGCGCCGACCCCCGGTGCGACCGCGTCGCCCACCGGCGACACGGACAGCAACAACGTGCCCGCCTGCACCTGCGTCGCACCCCAGGCCACGCCTGAGCCGACTCCCGCGTCCGAGCCGACGCCTGCCGAGACCCCGTCGACGGAGCCGACGCCTACGGGTTCACCCTCCCCGTCGCCGTCTGCCTCCCAGACGCCGGAGGGCGTTCCCGTCCCCGTCGTGCCGACGATCCTGCCCTCGGTGGCGCCCACGACGGTCCCGCTCCCGGCACCGGTCCCGACCTCGCTCCCGACGCTGCCCCCGGTGCTGAGCGGTCTGCTGCCGGCGCCCACGCCCAAGAGCTAGCCCGGCTCTCAGCGCGTCTGGCTGGCACCGCTGGGTGTCCGGCCCACCTCGGCGCGCGCCTGCCGACCGTGCCTGTCTGAGCGTGCGGTCGGCCGCGTCACGGCGCACGGTCGGGGCCTTTCACCGAGTGCGAGCCGCGCTTGCTGCCCTGTTCGGGGCTGGTTGTCCGAATCTGCTCGGAACTCGAAAAACTTCTGTGTGCACCGCGTCACCAAGTGCAACCGCGGTCGTTGAGGGGTGCAAGACGGTACGGCTCCCCGGGCAGACCCCCCGGTTCAAGCGAAACGTCCGCAATGCCGAGACATGTACCAATAGTGCAATTCGTGAACAAGGGGACTCACACATGACCAGCAGCAACGGACGGGTCGCGCGGCTCACCGCCCTCGCCCTCGCCACCGGAACTCTCGTGGCCGCCGGCGCGGGCACCGCAGGTGCCGCCACCACGCCCCTCGAGGGCAACCCGCTTCAGTACGGCCAGGCCGTCGGAAGCGTCCTGCGCATCGAGATCAACCTCCCGGCCGCCCTCCCGGCGATCCCCGGTGTGGTTGCCCTGCCGCAGCACATCGTCCAGGACATCTCCCTGACCGACGGCACGGTGAGCACCCTCACCTCCAACGTCTCGGGCAACGCCCTCGCGGCGCTCGGCTCGAAGGAGAGCAACATCCCCGTCGTCTCGGGTCTGCTCGCCGGCTTCAGCTCGACGGCCGACCTCAAGGGCGACATGGCCCCCAAGCCCGGCGGCCTCGTCCACATCGACCAGAACGGCCTGAAGCTCGACGTCCTCCCGGCCGTCAGCAAGGTCACGAACCCGACCAAGACGGTCAACGGCGTGGTCTCCTCGAGCCACAGCGCCGTCGCCAACCTCGACCTCACGGTCCCCGGTCTGGCTGACGCCCTCAAGCCCGTCATCGACGCCCTCACCGCCGGCCTCACCGGGGCCAACGGCCTCGTCGGCACGGTCAGCAGCACGGCGGCTCCGGTCGCCGCGACGGTCACCGACACGGTGGGCACGCTCTCCGGCACGCTGAAGACCGCTGGGCTTCCCGTCGACGTCGCCAGCACGCTGACCACCGTCAGCAACACGCTGACCAACACGCTGACCTCGCTGCAGGCCCTGCCCAACACGCTGGCCAGCACGGGCACGCTCGTCCACGTCGCCAAGCTCAACAGCGACCGGACCATCACCCGCAACGGCGACGCCATCACGGCCGTCTCCACCAACCAGCTCTCGGACGTCGACCTCCTCGGTGGTCTCGTGACGGTCCAGGCCCTCACCAGCTCCGCCACCGCCACCGCGGCAGGCGTGGCCGGCAAGGCGTCGGCCCCGAAGCCGGCCGCGCAGGTCCTTCGCGTCAAGATCAAGGGCGTCGCGGACCTCGTCCTCGACAACACCGGCATCCACCTGGCCGACTCCCTCGGCACGCTGATCCCCGCGGACCTGACCAACACGGTGAACGGTGCGCTGTCGCAGCTCCAGGGCGCGATCGCCCTGCTCGGGATCAAGGTCCAGGACGGCGTCGGCACCTCCAAGGTCGCCGCTGACGGCCGCTCCGCCGAGGCGCACGCCTCCGGCGCTGCCATCGAGATCAACCCGCTCAAGGCCGCCGCTCCGCTGCTCCGCCTGAGCATGGTCAACAGCAACGCGCTCGTTGCGGCCACCCCGGTGACCCTGGCGTCGCACGTCGCGCAGCCCACCACCGTCAAGGCCCTCCCCCGCACCGGCGCCAACCTGCCGATCACGGGTGCGATCGCGACCGGCCTCGTCGGTCTCGCGATGGTGGCTCGTCGTCGTCGGATGACGCACGCCGCGTAGTCCCACCTGCTCTCCCACGAAGCCCCGGCCCGCAAGGGACCGGGGCTTCGTGCTGTGCTGACCCCGATAGGGTCAGCACGTGGTCAGACTGCGCAGGCGCCCCGAGGGTGACGGGGTCAGTGCTGTCCTCGCTGGTGCCGCGTCCGCGGCGGTCGCTGAGGTCGAAGCCTCACTCGACGTGCCGTCGGACCCGACGGGTGCTGCGTTCTTCGACGTCGACAACACGATGATCCGTGGTGCCTCGATCTACTTCTTCGGCAAGGGCATGGCGGGCAGGGGACTCGTCACCACCGGCGACCTGCTCCGCTTCGGCTGGCAGCAGCTGCGGTTCCGCGTCCGCGGCAAGGAGGACCTCGAGGCCGTCGCCGAGGCGCGCGAGAAGGCCCTGTCGCTGGTCGCGGGCAAGAGCGTCACGGACATCGTCGCCTACGGCGAGGAGATCTACGACGAGCTCATGGCCGAGCGCATCTGGTCGGGCACCCGGGCGCTGGCTCAGTCGCACCTCGACGCCGGTCAGCGGGTGTGGCTCGTGACCGCGACTCCCGTCGAGCTCGCCCGGATCATCGCCAAGAGGCTCGGCCTCACCGGCGCGCTCGGCACCGTCGCGGAGGTCGAGGACGGGCTCTACACCGGACGCCTGGTCGGCGAGCCGCTGCACGGGCCCTCCAAGGCGGAGGCCGTCAAGGCGCTCGCCGAGCGGGAGGGGCTGGACCTCGCGCGCTGCACGGCGTACTCGGACTCCGTGAACGACGTCCCCATGCTCTCGGCCGTGGGTCACGGCGTCGCCATCAACCCCGACACCGGCTTGCGCGCGGCTGCCAAGGAGAACGGCTGGGAGGTACGCGACTTCCGTACGGGCAGGAAGGCCGCCAAGGTCGGAGTCCCCGCGACCGCGGGCACGGGCATGCTCGTCGGTGGCGTGATGGCCGGCCTCGCACTGCGACGGCGGCACGTGGCCGGCAACCGCCCGCTTGCGAAGGCCCTGCGCGCCTTCCGCTGAACGCCCCGTCCGACGACCTCCCTCAGCACGCTGGGAGGAAGGTCAAGAACTGGCCCCTACCCGAACCAGCTCAGGGGCGTGCCTAGAAGAAGACGGAGCGGCGCTGCATGAGGAGCGTGTAGAGGGTCGACTGGATGGTCTCGCGGACCTGGTCGGTGAGGTTGAAGACCAGCATCGGGTCCTCGGCCGCCGCCGGACCGCCCAGGTGCGCGGTCTCGATCGGCTCACCGAACTCGATGATCCACTTCGATGGCAGCGGGATCAGGCCCAGCGGCCCGAGCAACGGGAAGGTCGGCGTGATCGGGACGTAGGGCAGGTTGAGCAGGCGCGCCAGGCTCTTGCTGTTGCCGATGAGGGGGAAGATCTCCTCGGCCCCGACGATCGAGACGGGGATGATCGGCTTGCCGGTGCGCAGCGCAGCGCTGACGAAGCCGCCACGACCGAAGCGCTGCAGCTTGTAGCGCTCCGAGAAGGGCTTGCCGATGCCCTTGAAGCCCTCAGGGAAGACGCCCACGAGCTCGTCGTCCGACAGCAGCCGCTCGGCGTCGGCGTTGCACGCGAGCGTGTTGCCGCCTTTGCGCGCCAGGGGGGCGATGAGCGGCATCGTGAACACCAGGTCGGCGCCGAGCAGCCGCAGGCAGCGATGGGCCGGGTGGTGGTCGTGCAGCGCGAGAGTCGTCATCAGGGCGTCGACCGGGATCGTCCCGGAGTGGTTGGCGACGATCAGTGCGCCACCGGTGTCCGGGACGTTGTCCAGCCCGCGGGTCTCGACCCGGAACCACTTGTCGTACAGCGGCCGCAGGGGCGGCATGATGACGTGCTCGGTGAGGTCCTTGTCGAAGCCGAAGTCGTCGATCTCGTAGTCACCGGTGATGCGACGCCGCAGGAAGGCAAGACCCCCGGCGAGCTTCTGCTCCCAGGCGCTCGGCTCTGCGACGGGCTCGGTGGGCGGCGGTGCGTCCTGACGCGCTGCGGCAGCGCCGCCACCTCGCAGCGGGATGACCCTGGCCTCAGACACGCGCTGGCTCCGATCGGTGACGGCCGCGGCTGGCGATCGACAGGACGCGCTGCTCGGCGGCAGCAACGGTCTCCGGGTTGAGAAGGCGCGGCGCACGGTCCGTGAAGGCCTTCATCGCGTCGGCGGTGGTGCGGGGAGCCCAGCCGAGCTCCTGGTGCAACCGGTGCACGTCGGCAACGCGTCCGTGCTCGAGGTAGCGCATCTGCTCCGGGCTGAAGTCCACGAGCCCGGCGCGCCGGAAGGCCTGACCGACCAGCGTCACCAGCGGCGAGGGCACGGACACCGAGACGCGGCCGACGCGACGGATCGCCTGCGACAGCAGCAGGACGCCCTCACCGCCGACGTTGAAGATGCCGGGGTGGTCCTCGAGGGTGCAGCGGCGAAGCACCTCGATGCCGTCGTCCTCGTGGCACAGCTGCAGCCGCGGGTCGAAGCCGAGCACGGTCGGTACGACAGGAAGGGACAGGTAGCGGGTCAGCGGCGTCTCGATGACCGGCCCGATGAAGTTCGTGAACCTCAGCAGCGACATGATGACGTCGGGCCGGCGCCGGCCGAAGCCCCGGACGTAGCCCTCGACCTCGACGGCGTCCTTCGCGTACCCGCTCTTGGGCAGCGACTTCGGCTCCGAGTCCTCCGTGAACAGGGCCGGGTCGCGCGGCGACGAGCCATACACGGCAGTGGTGCTCTTGACGACGAGCTTGCGCATGGACGGCGCCTTCTGGCAGGCGGCCAGCAGCTGCATCGTCCCGATGACGTTGATCTCCTTCATCGCCGTGCGGCCACCGGCGCCGAGGGGCGTCGCGATGACGTTCATGTGCACGACGGTGTCGACCTCAGCCTGCGCGATGACCTTGGCGATCAGCGGGTTGCGGATGTCGGCCCGGACGAACTCGGTCCGTCCCAGCGCCGTCAGGGCCTCGGGCCGCGGCGCCACCGTGTCGACGCCGATGACCCGCTCGATGGAGGGGTCGGCGGCGAGAGTGGCCGCCAGCCGGGTTCCGAGGTAGCGGCTCACACCCGTCACGAGGACCACGCGGGGCTTCACGAGCGGGCGGCCTCAATTCGGTCGGAAGGGCACAGTCTACCCGGGCCGGCTCAGGGCGTGGCGGTGGACGGAGCCTCGTCGTAGACGCGCACGGGACCCACTGCCACCGGGGCTTGCGCGTGCACGCGGGCGATGACGATCGGATCGGCGCGACGGGCCCGGAGGACCGTGGCGGCGCTGCCCTGGTTCACGGCGACGCACATGGTCCGGAAGGAGTCCTCGCACAGGGCCAGCTTGCCTCGCTCGACCTCGCCGTAGGTCAGCGTGTAGCGCACCTGCAGCGTCTTGCCGCCACAGCGGATCTCGACCTCGTCGCCGAGGTTCACGCCCGCCGCTTCGACGTGGTGGCGCTGCATGTTGAGCGTCAGGTTGCCGAAGTGGTCGACCTGCTCGACCTCCCCGTGCACGTGGTCGTCGTGCAGGTGCGCCTCGCGGACCTCCAGGCGCTCGAGATCCCCGACGTCCACCTTGGTTCCGACCTGCTCGATCGGGAGCCCAGCCGCCAGCCGCGCAGCCACCGGCGAGAAGACGTCGCGGGCCCGGAAGGTACGAGCCGCGTTCGGCCACCACAGCGACGGGTCGTCGAGGACGTGCGCGCAGACGGCACCTCCCGCCGCCTCCCACGCCTGCGAGGTCAGCCCGTTGTCGGGTGCGACGAAGGTGGACCCATCGGCCGTGCGCACGGCGATCCCGCGGGCCGGCACGGTCCGGAAGGGGTCGACCAGCGCCAGGTGCACCGCCGGGGCAGGCAGGTACGGGATCGCGCTCGCGAGCACCCCAGCCCCGTGCTCCACGTCTTGAGGGTGCACGAGGTGCATGACGTCGAGCACCGCCACCTCGGGAGAGATGCGGGCGATCACGCCCTTGCAGACACCGAGGAACGCGTCTTCATAGCCGAGGTCGGACAGGAACGTCAGGAACACAGCAACCCCCTCGCGGGGAGGCTACTTCTTGTTACGACGCTGAACGCGGGTCTTCTTCAGCAGCTTGCGGTGCTTCTTCTTGGCCATCCGCTTGCGGCGCTTCTTGATGACGGAACCCACGTGGAACCCCTGCTCAGGTGTTGGTCGGAAAAGGCAAGTCTACGGGACGCGCCCGACCGGCTCGCTAGCCAGCCTCGGTGAAGGCTCCACGCAGGTAGGTGTGCACCGCGTGCTCCGGCACCCGGAAGCTCCGGCCGACCCGGACACTGGCGAGCTCGTTCGCGTGCACGAGCCGGTACACGGTCATCCGGGACACGCGCATCACCGCCGCCACCTCGGCCACCGTGAGGAACTTGATCTCGGACAGCTTGTTGCTCGTCGGTGCAGTCATCAAAAGACGTCCCTAGGTGCACGGGGCGTGGCTCCGGGCTTCCCCACCCAGGGCAATGACACGCACGTGCTCGGTGATCGTATCGGGACTGGTGGGACTGAGGTAGTCACCCGTTTGGCCCAACGCCGGCGCGCCTCCCCCGACGACCTGCTCAGGCGGTGTACGGGTCTAGCGAGAGCGCCGGGAAGGTGGCCTCGCGGGTCTCGGTGATGGCGGCGTCGACGGCGTGCTCCAACCTGGACTCGTGGGCCGGCAGGAAGGGCTCCCAGGGGCTCCACGCCGCGGAGGCGCCGTCCGACAGCGACGTGGGGGCCTTCTCCCGGCCTCGGTCGGCCGCCTCCTGACGCCAGTCGTTCGGGGTGGCGCCGTCGACGGACAGGCCCGCGGCCTCAGCCAGCAGGTGGGTCCAGGCCCGCGGGACCACCTGCACCGGTTCGTAGCCACCCCCTCCGAGCGCGACCCACTTGCCCTCGCACAGCTCGTGCGCGAGCTCGTGCAGGACCCGGAGGGCGACCCGCTGGCCGTCGACCGACATCTGCAGGTTCGCCAACGGGTCCAAGGCGTGGGTGTCGCAGCCGTGCTGGGTGACAAGGACCTGCGGGCGGAAGCCGCGCAGGACCGGCGGGACGACTGCGTGGAACGCCCGCAGCCACCCCGCATCGCCCGTTCCCGCAGGCAGCGCGACGTTGACTGAGGTCCCGACCCCCTCGCCGCGGCCGGTCTCGTTCGCAAAGCCCGTACCCGGGAACAACGTGCGTCCGGACTCGTGCATCGAGACCGTCAGCACCCGCGGGTCGTCGTAGAACGCGGCCTGCACCCCGTCGCCGTGGTGGACGTCCACGTCCACGTAGGCAACCCGCTGCGCGCCGGCCGCCAGCAGCCACGCGATGGCGACAGCGGGGTCGTCGTACACGCAGAACCCGGAGGCGCGGTCGCGCATGGCGTGGTGGAGCCCGCCGGAGATGTTGACCGCGTGCCCGTGGGTGCCTTCCCAGACCGCTCGTGCAGCGTCGACGGATGCGCCGGTCACCAGGGACGAGACCTCGTGCATCCGAGGGAAGACGGGCACGTCGCCTGTCCCGAGGCCCCAGCGCAGCGACAGCCGCCCCATGAGGTCGTCGGGCGCACGTCGCACCGAGCTGATGTAGAGCGGGTCGTGGATGAGCTCGAGGGTGTCGTCCGAGGCCGGCTTGGGCGCGCGGACGTCCACCCGGTCGAGCACGCCCAGCTGTCGCGCGAGCGACATGGTGAGCTCCAGACGCAGCGGGCGGAGCGGGTGCGTAGGCCCGAAGTCGTAGCTGCTGAAGACGTCGTCCCAGACGACGAGGGTGCTCACCCCCCTGACGTTACGGGTTGAGCGGGAAGCTCTGCCTCTTGGCCTCGGCGTTGACGAACTTCACCCACTCGGGGTGCCTGAGCGCCTTGGCTGCGGTGCGCAGACCCGCGACCGCGTCCGCGAAGTTCGCGTTCGGGGTCAGCAGCTCGTGCATCGTCAGGACGAGCGTGATGGCGTTGACCGACCGGCTCCTGGTGGTGGTGCCGATGTCGGACCGCAGGCGCCACAGGAAGGACGACCACATCTGGCCGCCCACGTGGACCTCGGGGTCCACCTTGGGGTTGAACTGCGCCTTCGAGTCCATGCGGCGCAGGCAGGGAGGGTTCGTCGTGGAGTAGGCGGTGCTGTCCCACTCGGCCACGCAGAGGTCCCCGAAGCCCTTGCTGGTCAGCGCGTAGTAGTTCGCGGCGTCGAAGTCCCCGAACCCCTCTCCCATGGAGCCGCCCTGGTTCGTGGCTCCGTACCCGGGCACCTGGGCGTCCTGGATGGCGTGCCCGTACTCGTGCAGGATCACCTCGGCGTCCTCGGCGTCGGGGACGCCACCGCCGCCGTAGACGATCACGTCCTCGGCAGGCATGTACATCGAGTTGTCGTAGCCCTGGACGAGCGTGGGGATGAGCTTCTGCGGCTCGTTGTTGACGTTCTTGAAGCCGAGCGACTGCAGCCAGCGCTGGTAGCGGTCCACGTGCGCGTAGGCCATGACCCCGACGAAGCGCGGGTCGGTGCGCACGTAGTCGAGCTTCCCGCCGACCGGCACGTACCCGACCGGCGCGACGATGTCCGCGTACGGCCCGCTGAGGATGCCCGCGGTGAGCTTGGTCGCGTCGACGCCCTGCAGCCGGAGCGTCCTGAGCTGAGCGGTCAGCTCGGCCTGGGGCAGCGTCAGGTCGACGCCGGTCTGGGTCTCGCCGACGTTGCGGAGCTTGGTGTTGCGGCTGGTCACGACCGGGTTCGGGTCGAAGACCTGCCCCGTCGGGTCCGCGTGCTTGGCGGAGTCCTTCACAGCGAGGACGCGGCCGGTCGCGGCATCGACGTCGACGCGGGCCGCCCGCGCGGGCTTCCGGCCGATGACGCTGACCTGGTAGGTGTCGACGAGCCTGTCGCCCACGGGCGCGAGCACCCGGACGACCTTCGCGGGTACGAACAGGGTCTGGACCTTCAGGTGACCGAGAGCAGCGGCCTTCGCGACGAGCTCTCCGACAGGGGCGGCGGCGGGACCGCCCGGGAGGCTGGTGCCGTGCGCGTCCACCTGGGCGACCCGACCGGCGATCGCGCTGACGAGGACGTCGGTGCCCTCGATCGGCAGCCCGCCGCGGAACTGGCGACCGCGTACGTGCGTGCCGATCAGCGAGGTGCGGACGAGCTCCCACCGGAAGGTGCTCGCGTCGACGCCGAGACGACCGGCCTGGGCCCGCAGGGCCTTGGCAGCCCAGCTCGTCGGGGCACCGGTCGCCGGGCCCAGGTCCCCCCGCACCTGGTGCGCCGCCGCGAACTCGATCGCGGTCGGGTTGCTGCTGGTGGCCAGCGCAGGGACGGTCGCGCCGGCGAGGGCGAGGACGGCGACGGGGGCGGCGAAGCGGAGCTGCATGCTGCTGACTTCGCTCCCTGGCACCCGGTTCCTGCACCGCGTCCGGAGGTCGCAGCGCAAAGAGGGGCGAATCACCCCCCGGCAAGCTCCTGGGACCGGTTCCTGGCGGCTTCGAGCGCCGCGAGCATCGCCGCCCGGACGCCGTGGTCCTCCATGACCCGGATGGCGCTGATGGTCGTGCCGGCAGGTGACATCACGGCTTCGCGGAGGACGACCGGGTGCTCATCGGACTCCTTGAGCATCTTGGCGGAGCCGACGGCGGTCTGGACGATCAGCTCGGCAGCCACGGCACGGGGCAGCCCGAGCAGGATGCCGGCGTCGATCATGGCCTCGACGAGGTAGAAGAAGTACGCAGGACCGGACCCGCTCAGGGCTGTCACCGCGTCCTGCTGGTGCTCCGGGACCCGGATGACCCGGCCGACCGGCCGCAGCAGCTCCTCGACGAGCGCCAGGTGCTCTTCGGTCGCGTGCGTGCCCGGGCTGATCGCCGACATCGCCTCGTCGACGAACACCGGGGTGTTGGTCATGACCCGGATGCAGTGGGTGCCCTCGGGCAGCTCCTCCTCGAGCACCTTCGTGGTGATCCCCGCAGCCATGCTGACGACGAGGGTCTCCTTGCCGATCCCGGGGGCGAGCTCCCGCAGGGCCGTCCGCATGTCCTGGGGCTTCACCGCGAGAAGCACCACGTCGGCGTCCTTGACGGCGTCCTCCGGAGTGGCGGTGCGCACCCCGTACAGGTCCTCGATCTCCTTGGCGCGACCGGCGTACCGCTCGGCGGCGATGACATCGGCCTTGTCGCGACCCGAGCGCAGCAGTCCTGACAGCAGGGCCTCACCGAGCTTGCCGACCCCGATGAGCGCGAAGGTGGTCACGTCTTGCTCCTGAGGGCGCGGAGGAAGAAGGCGACGTTGGCGGGGCGTTCGGCGAGGCGGCGCATGAAGTATCCGTACCACTCGTCGCCGTACGGCACGTAGACCCGCATCGTCTCGCCGGCCGCAGCGAGCCGCTCCTGCTCCTGTGGGCGGATGCCGTAGAGCATCTGGTACTCGTAGGTCCCCTTCTCCCTGGAGGCAGCCAGCTCGCCGGTCAGCGCGATCAGCTTCGGGTCGTGGCTCGCCACCATCGGGTAGCCCTCGCCGGCGAACAGGACGCGCAGGCACCGCTCGTAGCTGGCGTCGACGTCAGGCATCGCTTGGTACGCGACGGACGCCGGCTCCTTGTAGGCGCCCTTGCACAGCCGCACCCGTGAGCCGGCAGTCGCCAGGTCCTTGCAGTCGGCCTCCGTCCGGTGCAGGTACGCCTGCACGACCGCCCCCGTCGTCGGGAAGTCCTTGCGCAGCTCCCTGAGGGTCCCGAGGGTCGAGTCGGTCGTGGTGTGGTCCTCCATGTCGAGGGTCACGGTCGTTCCCGCCGCGCGAGCGGCTTCGCAGATGGTCGTCGCGTTGGCGAGCGCGAGGGGCTCGTCGAGGGCCTGCCCGACGGCGCTCAGCTTCACGGACACCTCCGCCCTGCCACCGCTCGTCAGCTCACCGAGCGCCGTCAGCAGCGTCACGTAGGCGTCGACCGTTCGCTGCGCCTGAGCCCGGTCGCGGGTGTCCTCACCGAGGTGGTCCAGGGTGACGACCCGGCCGCTGGCGAGCAGGTCGCGGGTGGCCTTCACCGCGTCGTCGACGGTGGCTCCCGACACGAAGCGGCGGACGACGGAGCGAGTGATGGGGGCGCGCTCGACCAGGCTGCGCGTCGTGCCGCTGCGGGAGGCGGCGAGGATGACCTGTCGAAGTACGTCGGGCACCTGCGCAGGTTAGTGGGCGGTCATCCAGTCGACGACGACCTTGGCGAGCTCTGGTCCGCAGTCCTCCTGCAGGAAGTGCCCGCCACCGACGAGGGTGGTGTGCGGCTGACCGGCAGCGCCGGGGATCTTGCCGATGAGCATCCGGTCACCGCCACCGGTGATGGGGTCGCTGTCGGAGAACGCGCACAGGAACGGCTTCTGCCACTTCTGCATGACCTCCCAGGCAGCCTGGTTCGCCGGCGTCGCGGGGTTGCCGGAGTCCTGCGGGATGAGATCGGGGAAGGCCCGAGCACCGTGCTTGTACTCAGGCCCCGGGAACGGCGCGTCATAGGCGGCGATCACCTCGGGAGGCATCGGGGTCACGACCGCGGAGGACACGAGGAAGCCGATCGGAAGGTCCTCGGTGCGAGCCACGAAGTCGCGGAACGTCCACCACGCCTCGGGGAGCTTGCGGCGACCATCAGGCAGTCCGGTGTTGGCGGCGCAGATGCGCGCGAACCTGTCCGGGTTCTCGGCGGCCATCCGGATCCCGATCAGCCCACCCCAGTCCTGGCAGACGAGGGTCACGTCCTGCAGCTCCAGGACGTCGAACAGGACGGAGCGCACCCACTCCACGTGCTTGGCGTAGGTGTAGTCCTCGATCGCCCCGGGCTTGTCGGAGCGGCCGAAGCCGATGAGGTCCGGGGCGACGACGCGGCAGCCCGCCTCGAGGAGGCCGGGGATCATCTTCCGGTAGAGGAAGGACCACGACGGCTCGCCGTGCAGCAGCAGGACGACCGGCCCGCTCCCCTCGTCGAGGTAGGCCATCCGGAGACCGTCGCTGGTCTCGGCGTAGTGCGGCTCCCACGGAAAGTCGGGCAGGTCCGCAAACAGCTCGTCGGGGGTGCGAAGGACCTTCATCGCGCGGTGAACCTCCAGAGTCGGGTGACGAACGGCTCGACGACCTGCCCGTCCGGGAACGCCTCGCGGAGGTCGGCCAGCGACGCAGCGATGAACGCCTCGACGTCGTCCAGCTCTTGTACGTAGGACTTCGAGCGCATCCAGCGCTCGTACAGGTCCAGCCCGAGGGTCCGCTCCCAGGGGATGTCCTCAGCGGGCGTCGTGTCGAACCACTGACCGAGCTGCGCGTTGTAGTCGACGTCGCGGTAGCCACGGCGGTAGCGGGAGTTGCCGGCTTCGAGGCGGTCCTGCTGACGGTCCCACCAGGCCTGGCCGTCCGCGAGCGACTCGTTCCACCACAGCAGCAGCCGGCCGCCCTCCCGCAAGACCCGGCGCGCCTCGATCGGGCCGGCGGGCTTGTCGACCCAGTGCCACATCTGCGCGCCGGTGACCGTGTCGAAGCTGGATCCCTTGAACGGCAGCGCTTCTGCCCGGCACACGACACCGGGCCAGGCGTGCTTGGTGAGGCCGCGCGCCAGCATCTTCGGGCCGAGGTCCGTGACCACGAGCGACCGGCAGCGAGTGGCCAGCTCCTCGGACGCGATGCCCGTACCTGCGCCGAGCTCCAGGCAGTCACCGAGGTCCCCGAGCTTGTCGTACAGGGCCACCGGATAGCTGGGACGGGCCGCGTCGTAGTCGTCGACCAGTGCCTCGAACGCGGTCGGGCTCCCCGGCCTCACGTCGGCCATGCGTCCGCCGGGGCGGCCAGGTTGAGCCGCGTGAAGGCGAGCGCCTCGGCGAGGTCCGCCTCGCGGTCGAAGCGGTCCTCGCAGGTGCGGGTGTTGATCTCGACCACGACGAGGCCGTCGAAGTTGTCGTGGGCCAGACCCTCGAGAAGCTCGGCACACGGCTGGTCACCACGGCCAGGGACAAGGTGCTCGTCGCGAGCGGAGCCCGTCCCGTCGGCGATGTGGACGTGACTGAGGCGGTCACCCATCTGTCGGCGCATGTCCATCGCGTCGGACTGCGAGACAGCGGTGTGGCTGAGGTCCAGCGTGAAGTCGAGGAAGCCCTCCTCCGAGGGGTCCCAGTCCAGGCCGTAGGGGCTCACCTCCCGACCGCGAGCCCGGAGCGGGAACATGTTCTCCACGGCGAACCGGACGTCCGTCTCCGACGCCATCTGCTGGATCCCGCCGACGAACTGCCGGACGTAGTCGCGCTGCCAGCGGAACGGCGGGTGCACGACGACCGCTTCCGCGCCGAGCCGCTCGGCGGCGTCCTTCGCCTTGACGAGCTTGATCCACGGATCGGTGCCCCAGACCCGCTGGGTGATGATCAGGCAGGGCGCGTGGATCGCCAGGATCGGAACCTGGTGGTAGTCGCTCAACCGCTCGAGGGCGTCGATGTCCTGGCTGACGGGGTCGGTCCAGACCATCACCTCGACGCCGTCGTACCCGAGGCGGGCCGCGATCTCGAAGGCGTTCGCCGTCGACTCCGGGTAGGCACAGGCAGTGGACATGGCGACGCGCGCGGTCGGCACGCGCACCACGTTGCTGCCGTTCGTCGCTTCTGTCATCGCTTGGGAGCGTACGGCTCTTTGACGTGTGGCCGTCACCTGCCGCCACTAGGCTCGCCGGGTGACTGCGTCGACCTCAACTGCGATGACACCGACTGCGACTGACCTCGGCATCCCACGACTGCGCGAGGTGGATCCCGACTTCGCCCGCGACTACCTGGAGTTCTACGACCCGTCGGACCCGTCGAAGGTGATCAAGGCCGATCTCACCTGGCTGATGTCGTCGTGGACCTGCGTCTACGGCACCGGGTGTCACGGGGTCATCGAGGGCCGGCAGGACGACGGCTGCTGCAGCCACGGCGCCTTCTACAGCGACGACGAGGACGAGGCGCGGGTCGCCCGCTTCGCGGGGATGCTCAAGAAGAAGGACTGGCAGTACGCCGAGCTGGGCCGCAAGAAGGGCATCAGCGTCGATGACACCCTCGAGGACGAGCCCGCCCGCAAGACCCGGACCGTCGACGGTGCCTGCGTGTTCCTCAACCGCCCAGGCTTCTCGGGTGGTGAGGGCTGCTCGTTGCACGCGCTCGCCCTGCGCATCGGCCTGCACCCGCTCGACACGAAGCCGGACGTCTGCTGGCAGCTGCCCGTGCGCCGGCTCGAGGAGGTCGTCGAGCGCCCGGATGACACCAAGGTGACCGTCACGACGCTCGGCGAGTTCGACCGCCGCGGCTGGGGTCCCGGCGGTGAGGACCTGCACTGGTGGTGCACCTCCTCACCTGACGCGCACGTCGGCGCCGATCCCGTCGTGGTCTCGTACGGCCCGGAGCTGACAGCGCTCATCGGGCCGATCGCGTACGCCGAGCTGCTCCGGCTGTGCATGCAGCGCACTGGTCTTCCCCTTCACCCGGCCACGGTGGCCGCTCAGCAGTCATGACCGCCGGCGACGTCATCCGGACCGCTCTGGTCGAGGCCGGCCTGGACTTCGCCGAGCCTCAGCCGGAGCAGTTCTTCGTCAAGCTCCCGGGCACGCACAAGCTGTTCACGAACTGCTGGCTGATCGTCGGCCAGCACGGTTTGCTGATCGAGGCCTTCGTCTGCCGCAAGCCGGACGAGAACCACGAGGACTTCTACGCGTTCATGCTGCGCCGGAACTCCAAGATGTACGCGGTGTCCTTCGCCCTGGACAAGGCGGGCGACGTCTACCTGGTGGGGCGCCTGCCGCTCGGTGGCATCACGCCGGAGGAGGTCGACGTGCTCCTCGGGTCGGTGCTGCAGTACTCCGACGAGAGCTTTGACCTGCTGCTGGAGATCGGCTTCGTGACCTCCATCCGCAAGGAGTGGGCGTGGCGGGAGAAGCGAGGCGAGTCGACGGCCAACCTGCAGGCGTTCGCCCGGTTCGCTAGGCCCGACTGACGCGACGGCGCAAAGCCACCGCGAGGGCAAGCATCAGCAGCGCCCCGCCCGCTACGCCGGCCGGAAGACCGGTGGCCGCGAGCGACCCGCCCTTCTTGCCACCCGACCCCCCGATTGCTCGGGGGAGGTCCTTTGCCGGAGCGGCGCCCGGCACGTTGGCCGCTGCCTTGCCGAAGTCGATGTCCATCGTCGGGGTGCTGTCGACCGTGAGCGGCAGGGTCTGGACGCTGCTGAGCGGGTCACGGGCGCCGATCAGGGAGTAGGAGCCCACGGAGTAGAGCCGAGCGCCCTTGGCCGGCGAGCCCACCGCCTTGGCCGGCACCCGGATGATGATGCGGCTCCCCGGGAAGGTCCCGGTCGCGGCCGTGAGGGGCGCGTACGTGTTGCCGAGGGTCGCGGAGACGTTCCCCGCGTTGAACTCGCCCTCGGCCGAGCTGACTGCCCCAGCGCCGTAGGCGACGACGCCCTCGGCTCCGGACATGGTGGCCTCCGCGTAGTACGCCTGGCCCTTGAAGTCCCAGCGCGTCACGAACCGGGTCTGCTGCAGGGGAGTGCCGCTGTCGTCCACGGCCGAGCCGTTGCCCGGCAGTACGCCGCCCTGCCCGGAGCTGAGCTTGGGGACGGACATCGTGATGACCACGTCGCCGTTGGAGGCCCGCTGGACCACAGTGCCGCTGAGGTCGAGCGCCTTCTGGTTCGCCGCAGTGAGGAGCTTCGCTCCGGCGATCGGGTACTTCGCGTCACCCAGGGCATCGGGGTAGCCGTTGCCGCGCTGTGGGAGCGAGGCGTTCGGCGCGCCGGCGAACAGCGACGGTCCGCTGGCCTGCCGGGCCATCTTGACGAAGGGCTCGAGCGTCGCGTTGTCGGTGTCCGACCAGACGAACCCGAGGTGCCCCTGCTTGTCGACGTCGATCGCGAAGTAGTCGAGCAGGTTGCGGTTCGAGCTCGGGTTCGCAGCGCAGGTCGTACCGCTGGTGCAGATGTTGGTGTCGTGGTTCACCTTGTGGGAGATCGGGTCCTGGCTGAAGGTCGGGCTGGTGCAGGGCGTCGGGCCCCACTGGCACAGGGCGTTCGTGCTGACCGCGACGTACGGCTTCCAGCCACCGGCGCCCGGCAGGACGGCATCAGGGGTCGCCGCCTTCGCCGTCGTGCCGTAGTAGCCGACGGCGACGCGACCCGCGGAACCTGCCACCGTGTTGGCGAAGATCGTGACGTTGAGCGGGCTCTGGCTCACCACGACCGGCTTGGACCACTTCGTGGCCGGAGCCTTCCTGTTCACGGGGTCACTGGCGAGCGAGGTCGCCAGGTAGGTCTGCTGCGTCGAGCTGTCCGCCCAGACGGCGTACAGGTTCCCGGCCTTGTCGAGGGACAGCGTCGTCATGCTGCGCGCGTGGTCGCCGCCGGGGATCGGGTGCGAGGTGAAGGTCTTCGCGCCGTCGGTGGAGACCCCGACGTTGAAGCCCGACGAGGAACCGGGCAGGAGGGGGAAGCCGAGGTACCCGATGTAGAGAGTCTTGTTGAGGGGACCTCCCGTGTTGTCGGCGAGCATGCTGCCGCTCTGCGCGACGTTCGGGATCTGCGGCGTGCCCGGGACGGTCCAGGAACCCAGGGCACCCTCGTTGTCACTGCGGTTGATGAACTCGCCCAGGACAGGTACGTGGTAGGCCATGAACCGCGTCTTGGTGCCCTTCCAGGACGCCTGCCACTGCCGGTCGACGCCGCTGCCGGTCTTGTCGAGCGCCGGGTCGACGTGGTCTGCGGGGAAGGTCGTGCCGTGGTCGAGCGAGACGCCGACGGCCTGGTTCGCGAGCGACTCCTGCTCGCCCATCCCCACCGACCCGGTCGTCGGGTTGATGTCGATGTCGGTGTCACCGCCACCACCGGCAGGGCAGTACGGGACCTGACGGGCGAAGCAGGCCACGCCTGCGGCAGCGAGGTCGGTCGCGCCTGAGTAGCGCTTGGTGTAGCTGAGGCCGCCGTCCTCGGAGCGGAACAGCACGCCGATCATGGTGCGGCTCGACACCGGCCAGTCGACGAACGAGCGGGCGTTGCCACCAGCCGAGGTCGGGTCGTACGTGAAGCCCGGCTCGCCACCGAACAGCACCGGGTCGACGACCGTCGCCGGGGTGAAGGTCATCAGGGACTTCGCAGCCGCCGGCGTTCCCGTAGAGGGGCGCGCCTTCGGGGTGATGGTGAGCTTCGCCGCGTAGTCGTCGCCCTGGACCGTGCCCGTGCAGACCGTGACCTTGTAGGTGCCCGCCGCCAGGTCCGTGAGGGAGACCTTCTCGGTCCCGGCCGAGCCCGTGGAGCTGCCGAGGACAGACCCCTTGGCGTCGGTGACCAGCAGGTCGACGTCGTTGTTCGCCTTGCTCTGGACGGCGATCTCCGTGCTGGTCGTCACGGCCTTGAGCAGTCCTGAGGGCACCTTGTAGGTCAGCGTCTCGACGTCGCTGCCACCCACCGAGGTGGTGCAGCCGCCGTTGTCGACGCCTGGAGCGACCGTGCCGGTCCAGCCGGCGGTCACCACCTTGGTGGCCGACGCGGTCACGGTCGTTCCCGCCGGGGTCGCGGCCGAGGCGCCGAGCGCCCCCGCGATCACGATGGTGCACGAGACGAGGGCAAGAGGACGACGCACAGGAGGCTCCGGGCTGCTGGGGGCGAGCGAGGACGCGTCGGGGGCCGCACGGCCAGGCTACTGGCAGACTGCCCTCCCATGGCGACCTTGGTACTGCTGCGGCACGGGCACAGCGAGTGGAACGAGAAGAACCTCTTCACCGGCTGGGTCGACGCCGACCTGACGCCGGGCGGTGAGCAGGAGGCCCGCAACGGTGGGGCGCTGCTCGCCTCGTCCGGTCTGCTTCCCACGGTCGTCCACACCTCGCTGCTCACCCGGGCCATCCGCACCGCGAACCTCGCGCTCGACGCGTGCGACCGCTCCTGGATCCCGGTGAAGCGGCACTGGCGCCTCAACGAGCGGCACTACGGAGACCTGCAGGGCAAGGACAAGAAGCAGACGCTCGCTGAGTACGGCGAGGAGCTGTTCATGAAGTGGCGACGGTCCTACGACGAGCCGCCGCCCGCTCTCGCGCCGGGCTCGGAGTGGGACAACACGTCCGACCCGCGCTACGCGGGCCTGGCGCCGGGTGTCGTACCGCTGCACGAGTGCCTTGCGGACGTGGTCGACCGGATGCTCCCGTACTGGTACGACGCGATCGTTCCCGACCTGCGCGCCGGCGAGACGGTGCTGGTGACGGCGCACGGCAACTCCCTGCGCGCCCTGGTCATGCACCTGGACGGGCTGTCCCGGGAAGCGGTCGTCGGCCTCAACATCCCGACCGGCCAGCCGCTGCTGTATGACCTCGACGACGCGCTGAAGCCCACCGTGGCCGGCGGCACCTACCTCGACCCCGAGGCCGCAGCAGCAGCCGCCGCAGCCGTCGCCAACCAGGGCCGCTAGCCCGCCGGGTCAGCCCGAGGCGGCGAGGGAGGGGGTCAGCACGTCGCGGTAGGCCTCCAGCAGGCCGGACGCCGTGCGGTTCCAGGAGTACGCCGACGCGTGCTCGACCGCGCCGAGGGACAGCAAGGAAGCGGACGCGAGCCCCTTCAGCAGGGCCTGGGCCCAGTCGTCCGGGGAGTGACCGTCCACGAGCAGACCGGACACCCCGTCTGCGACGGTCGTCATGAGCCCACCGACCCGGGTCGCGACCACGGGCGTCCCGCAGGCCTGCGCCTCGAGGGCCACGAGCCCGAACGACTCGTTGTGCGAAGGAACAGCGACGAGGTCGGCCGCGACGTACCAGTCCCGGAGACGAGATGGCGACTGAGGGGGCTCGAAGCGGACGGTCACGTCCAGCTGAGCCGCGAGGTCACGGAGCACTGCCGGCTCATCAAGCCCTGAGCCGGAGGGGCCGCCGACCACGGCGACGTGCAGGCGCCCCTTCAAGGTCGGGTCCAGCGACAGCATCCGCTGCGCGGCGAGGAGCAGGACGTCGGGCGCCTTCAGCGGCTGCAGGCGCCCGACGAACAGGAGCAGGACGGCATCCGGCGGGATCCCGAGGCGGGTGCGCGCCCCGGAGGCCTCACCGGGACGGAACTGCTCGAGGTCGACCCCGGGAGCGATCGTGACGACGCGAGATGCCTGCGCACCGTAGAGCGACACGAGGTCGCGCGCCTCCTGCGCCGTGTTGGCGACGAGCCGGTCCGCGGCGGCGATGACCTGCTCCTCACCGACGACCCGACGCAGCGGCTCGGGGGTGTCCCCGTCAGCCAGGGCCCGGTTCTTGACCTTCGCGAGGGTGTGCGCCGTGTGCACGAGCGGTACGCCCCAGCGCTCGGTGGCGAGCCATCCGACCTGCCCCGACAGCCAGTAGTGCGAGTGCACGACGTCGAAGTAGCCCTGCTCGTGCTGGGCCTCGACGCGCAGCAGCCCTGAGGTCAGGGCGCACAGCTGCGACGGGAGGTCCTCCTTGGACAGGCCCTCGAAGGGACCGGCCGTGAGGTGCCGGACGGTGACCCCAGGCGCGAGGGACACGACGGGCGGCAGCTCGGAGGAGGTGGCTCGGGTGAAGATCTCTACCTCGACGCCGAGCTCCGCGAGCCGCTTGGACGTCTCGACGACGTAGACGTTCATGCCGCCCGCGTCCCCGGTGCCGGGCTGCTCGAGAGGGGAGGTGTGGACCGACAGCACGGCAGCACGGCGAGGACGCACGCTCCGCACCCGACCGGTCATCGTCACGTCCCCATCCTGCCCGACCCAGCACGGACCGGCACGCCGGGTACAGCAACTCAGGAGCCGTGCTCATTCCGGCGCGTCTAACCTCGCTGCATGACACGTACCGCCGTCGTGACCGGAGCCAGCAGCGGCATCGGCGCCGCGACGGCGCTGCTGCTGGCCCAGCAGGGCTGGGACGTGGTGGCAGCCGCACGCCGGGTCGACCGCCTGGGCGAGCTGGCGAAGAAGCACCCGCGCATCCGGCCGCAGGCGCTCGACGTCACCGACCCGCGCTCCGTCGAGGACCTGAGCGACGCCGTACCGACCTGCGACCTGCTGGTGGCGAACGCGGGTGGGGCCTACGACCTCGATCCCTTGGCCGAGGCCGATGTGGACAGCTGGTCGCGCACGTACGACGTCAACGTCCTCGGTCTCGTCCGCACGGTCCAGGCGCTGCTCCCCCAGCTCCGTGCGTCCAAGGGCCACGTCATCATGACGGGCTCGACCGCAGGCCGTTGGGTCTACGAGGGCGGCGGGGGCTACGTCGCCGCGAAGCACGCCGTCGCTGCGCTGCGGTCGACCCTGCGCATGGAGGAGGTCGAAAGCGGCCTGCGCGTCAGCGAGGTGGCGCCCGGCATGGTTCACACGCCGGAGTTCTCGCTGACGCGGTTCGCCGGCGACCAGGCCAGGACCGACGCGGTGTACGCCGGGGTCGACCCCCTCGTGGCCGACGACATCGCCGAGGCGATCGTCTGGGTCGCCTCCCGGCCGGCGCACGTGAACATCGACCTGCTTCAGGTCACCCCGCAGCAGCAGGCCGCCGTCCACAAGGTTCACCGCCACTAGTGCCCAAGGAGAAGCGGTACGCCGCTGGGCGGGCCCGCGCCCTCGGACTGCCGACGCGAGGCACGACCAACCCCAACCGCCTGCGGCGCATCGACCGGCACCTCGCGCAGGTCCACGGCGACCTGCTCCGCCGGGCCGAGCGCCCGCTGGTCATCGACCTCGGCTACGGCGCCACGCCCATCACCGCGATCGAGCTGCACGAGCGGTTGCGCGAGGTGCGTCCGGACCTCGAAGTCGTCGGGCTCGAGATCGACCAGACCCGGGTCGAGGCAGCGCAGGCCGCGACGAGGGACGGGCTCAGCTTCCGCCGGGGCGGCTTCGAGCTGGCTGGGCTCCGGCCGCTGGTCGTCCGCGCCCTCAACGTCCTCAGGCAGTACGAAGAAGAGGCCGCGTCCGAGGCCTGGTCGACGATGCTCGCGGGGCTGCAGCCGGACGGGATCCTCCTCGAGGGCACCTGTGACGAGGTGGGACGGCGGGCCGCCTGGGTGACCCTCACCAAGCAGGGACCCCAGACGCTCACGCTGGCTGCGCACCTCCAGACCCTCGACAGGCCAGGCGATCTGGCCGAGCGGCTGCCCAAGGCGCTGATCCACCACAACGTCCCGGGGACGAGGATCTCCTCCCTGCTGACGGCCCTCGACGAGGCGTGGGAGCGGAGTGCCTCGTACACCGCCTTCGGCAACCGACAGCGCTGGAAGGCGACCTGCGACGCCGTCGCCTGGGAGCAGGTCGGGTCTTGGCGCGACGGCGAGGTGACGGTCCCGTGGGCTTCCGTCGCGCCAGACTGACCGCATGACGCTGCTGCACCAGTCGCTCGACCTGCTCGCTGCCGGCGGGCTTGGAGCCGCCATCGGGTTGGAGCGCGAGCTCAGCGCGCAGCCGGCCGGTTTCCGCACGCACGTGCTCGTCGCCCTGGGCGCCGGCCTGTTCACGACCGTCGGCGCGGACATCGCCGGCAGCGACCCCACCCGCATCGCTGCGCAGGTCGTCACGGGGATCGGCTTCCTCGGCGCGGGCGCGATCCTGCGCGACGGCGGGAGCGTCCGGGGGCTCACCACCGCGGCCTCGCTGTGGGTCACAGCCGCGGCCGGCGTCGCATGCGGTCTCGACTGCCCCGGTCTTGCCGCGATCACCGTGGCGCTGGCTCTGCTCGCGCTCGTCGTCCTCAAGCGGCTCGAGCGGGACTTCTTCCCTCGCCGTCGGGGCCATGCCGTCGTGCTCGAGATCACCGACTCAGCCGACGTCACGGACGTGGTCCGCCAGGCGAGCGCGGTTCTCGGCTCCGAGGTGAGTGTCCGCACGGTCGATCGCGGTCACAGCGACCGCACCGTGGTGACGCTCTCGTCGCCCCTGCAGCGGACCTTCGACCTGCTCGACCTCGCGGTCAGACTCCGCGCCCTCGAAGGCGTCGTCGGCGTCGAGCTGGGGACCTAGGGTTGGCGCGTGGACCACACGCACCTCGTCAACAACGGCAAGCGCGACCTCACCCTCGACGAGCTCGCGAGGATGCAGCCGGGCATGGACCGGCTCATGGCGGAGGTCGGCCCGCGGCTGCACCGCTGCTACCACGCAGCGAAGGCCGGGAACTGGCCCCTTGCGGCCTACTTCAGCAAGAGCGCGGTGAAGCAGCTGGCGCTGTCCGCTGAGAGCCGGCCGAAGTACGAGCCGGAGATGACGGCCTACCTGCGGGACGACTACGCACCCGTCACCGCCGCCATCAAGGCGCAGGACCTCGAGGCGTTCGAGCAGGCGTGGGCTGTGATGGTCGACCGCGCGAACGTCCTGCACGGCTTCTTCGGCAAGCCCTACATCGGCTGGAAGACCCCGCTACTGCCTCCGGACGACCTGGACCTTCGCGCGGGCCTGGACTCCTGACAGCACGAAGGCCCCCGAGAGTTCTCGGGGGCCGTCGTCTGGAGCCGGTCTTGCGTGTCGCCGCACACCGGCGCACCAGGGTCTAGCGGGACAGCAGCGCGGCGAGCTCGGCGTCGAAGTCGACGACCTCGCTCTCGTTGCCCGTGGGGACGGCGAGGTAGGTCTGCTGGAGGAACTCGACGAGGGCGTCGCGGTCGATCTCGAACAGGGCCGAACCTGAGGGGGAGGCCATGGCGAGGTTCACGACGCGGTCGGTGCCGTGCAGGGCGGGCCAGACGCGGACGTCGCCCTCGCCGCAGGCCTTGGCGACACCGTCGGTCAGGAGCTGACGGGCGAACATCCACTCGACGATGCCGTCGCCCTCGCCACCGGTCTGGAAGGCCACGCGCACGGCCCAAGGGTCGTTGCTGTCGTAGCGGAGGCCGGCGATCACGGGGAGCGAGGGCCCGCCGGGAACGACCAGGCGAAGCTCGAGCTCAGTGGTGACGGTGGCGATGTGCGTCATGGGAGGAGGTGCCCTTCTGGGTGGGTGTTGCGGCGACACCCCAAGCAACGAGTCC
>JAODNB010000076.1 GCA_025464795.1 Frankiales bacterium | reverse complement strand
TCACAGCCGTCGACCTGGTCCACCGTTCGGGCGGACTGCAGGATGCGCCTGACCAGCCCGAGGTCACGGCTTGCCACCTCCACGTAGACCTTGTTGGTCCTGGAAACCAAGAGCCCCGTGTGACGACCGAGGGGGTCGAGCGAGCTGTCCAGGCAGCGAGCGATGGCGTCGTCGCCCTTCGGCTGGCATCCGCCCGGCGGCCCGTAGTCGGCGAAGGACACGGTGGAGATGGGGGGACGCGGCCTTCCGATGACGCCTGGGCAGGCCAGGCTGTGGTCGATGCCGTACTCCACTTCGTCCTCGACGGGGGGCGAGCACGACGGCACAGCGTCACGGAGTGTCGCCGGCACGCGCAGGGTCACGCCGTTTCGCGAGACCACCCGGGTCACGACCTCAGCCTCCTGCTTGGCTGCAGTTGTGCAACCCGCCGCCAGCGCCATCACGAGCACGGCAAGGACGGCAAGCCAGCGGCGACGGTGCACAGCCCCGATCATGCACCCTGCTACGTAGGCTGAGGGCGTGACCGTGTTGACTGATCGCTTCGCACGCGAGCTGCCGGAGCTGGCTCTGCCCTGGCAGGCCGAGGCGACTCCGCAGCCGCGACTGCTGGTGCTGAACGAGTCGCTCGCGCAGGAGCTCGGAGTCGACGCCACCGTCGGTCTCCTCACGGGGGTCGACCTCCCCCCTGGCGCCCGCCCCGTGGCACAGGCCTATGCCGGGCACCAGTTCGGCGGCTACACGCCGCAGCTCGGTGACGGTCGCGCCCTGCTCCTCGGCGAGCTGCCGGACGGCAGGGACCTGCACCTGAAGGGATCGGGACGGACGCCGTTCTCCCGGGGTGGCGACGGCCTGGCCGCGACCGGACCGATGCTGCGCGAGTACGTGATCAGCGAGGCCATGCACGCCCTCGGCATCCCCACGACCCGATCGCTGGCGGTCGTGGCCACCGGCAGGCCGGTGCAGCGCGAGACCGCTCAGCCCGGTGCGGTCCTGTCCCGCGTCGCTGCCAGCCACCTACGCGTGGGCAGCTTCCAGTACGCCCGAGCCACCGAGGACCTCGACCTCCTTCGCCGCCTCACCGACCACGCGATCGCCCGCCACTACCCCTCGGCCGGCTCGGCCCTCGAGCTGTTCGACGCCGTCGTCGCCGCACAGGCTTCCCTCGTCGCCCGGTGGATGCTCGTCGGCTTCGTGCACGGCGTCATGAACACCGACAACATGACGATCTCCGGCGAGACCATCGACTACGGCCCGTGCGCCTTCATGGAGGCGTACGACCCGGCCACCGTGTTCAGCTCGATCGACCACGCCGGGCGCTACGCCTACGGCAACCAGCCGGTGGTCGCCGAGTGGAACCTGGCACGGCTCGCCGAGGCGCTGCTCCCGCTCTTCCACGACAACGAGGACGAGGCCATCCGCATGGCGATGAGCTCCCTCGGCGCCTACCGCGCCCAGTACGCCGCGGCCTGGACCTCCGGCATGCGCGCCAAGCTCGGCTTGCCCGCCGACGTCTCCGACGAGGACGTCATCGCGCTGTCCAACGAGCTGCTTCCCTTGATGCACCGGGGCAAGGTGGACCACACGTCCTTCTACCGTGACCTGGCCCTGTCAGCGCGCGGTGACCTAGAACCGGCCCGAGCCCGGTTCGTCGACCTGGCTGCCTTCGACCACTGGGCCACCCGGTGGCGTGCGCTCGGACCCGACGCAGACCTGATGGACCGCGTGAACCCGGTGTACGTCCCGCGCAACCGCTTGGTGGAGGCGGCGCTCGCCTCGGCGACCGCAGGGGACCTGGCCCCCCTCGAGCGGCTGCTCCACGCCGTCAGCCGTCCCTACACCGTTCGTACCGGTCTCGAGGAGTACGCGGCACCCGGACCTGACGAGCCGGACTACCAGACCTTCTGCGGCACCTGAGCCGTCGTGAAGCTGAAACTGGACCTCCACGACATCTACAACCGCAGCGGGGAGATCGACCGTGCCCTCCGGGACGTGATCGACGAGGCAGTGCGGATCCGGGCCAAGACCGTCGAGATCATCCCCGGCAAGGGCTCGGGCGCTCTGAAGAAGCACGTGCTCCGGTTCCTCGCCCAGAAGGACATCAAGGCGCTGTACCACCGCGTGGAGAAGGACAGCGACAACTTCGGCCGCGTCTTCGTCCACTTCAAGTGGAAGTGACGTCGGGCCGGATCGGGTAGAGATGAGTCATGGACTACACGCGACTCGGCAACACCGGCCTCGAGGTCTCCCGCATCTGCCTGGGCTGCATGAGCTTCGGCGAAGCTCAGCGAGGCAACCACACCTGGACGCTGGACGAGGAGGCCAGCCGGCCTCTCCTGCGAAGGGCCTTCGAAGCGGGCATCACCTTCCTCGACACGGCCAACGTCTACTCGGATGGCAGCAGCGAGGAGATCGTCGGTCGCGCCATCAAGGAGTTCAGCAGCCGTGAGGACGTGGTCCTCGCGACGAAGGTGCACGGGCGGATGCGGTCAGGACCCAACGGCGGCGGTCTGTCCCGCAAGGCGATCATGCGCGAGATCGACGCGTCGCTGACGCGGCTGGGCACCGACTACATCGACCTGTACCAGATCCACCGCTGGGACCCGCAGACCCCGATCGAGGAGACCGTGGAAGC
>JAODNB010000070.1 GCA_025464795.1 Frankiales bacterium | reverse complement strand
ACGCGGATAGTCGATGGCAAGCTGCACGAGCCGATGGAGCGCCTCACCATCGACATCCCGTCCGAGTACCAGGGCGTCGTCATTCAGCTGATGGCACTGCGTAAGGGTCGCCTCGAGCAGATGGTCGACCACGGCACCGGGTGGATCCGGATGGAGTACGTCGTCCCCGCCCGTGGCCTGATCGGTTTCCGCACCGAGTTCCTCACCGAGACCCGCGGAACCGGCCTGCTGCACCACATCCACGAGCGCTACGAGCCCTGGCACGGCGAGATCCGCACCCGCCCGTCCGGCTCGCTCGTCGCTGACCGCAGCGGCCCCACCACCGGCTTCGCCCTGGCGAACCTGCAGGAGCGCGGCACCATGTTCGTGCCGCCGGGCACCGAGGTGTACGAGGGCATGATCGTCGGGGAGAACTCACGCAGCGACGACATGGACGTCAACGCCACCAAGGAGAAGAAGCTGACCAACATGCGTCAGTCCTCCTCCGACGTGCTCGTGCCGCTCATCCCGCACAAGGAGCTCTCCCTCGAGCAGGCACTGGAGTTCTGCCGCGAGGACGAGTGCGTCGAGGTCACCCCCGCGAAGGTCCGCATCCGCAAGGTCGTCCTCAACGCCGGTGAGCGCCAGCGCACCCGCGGCAAGGCGACGAAGGCCACCTCCTAACCCGCGATGTCGCTGCAGGGGCGGCTGCTCGTCGCCACGCCGGTCCTCACCGAGGAGACCTTCTCGCGGACGGTCATCCAGCTCCTGCAGCACTCCGCTGACGACGGGGCGCTGGGAGTGGTGCTGAACCGGCCCTCCGGCACAGCCGTGGGGGACGTGCTTCCCGGGTGGGCGCTGCTCGCCCCGGAACCGGACGTCGTGTTCCTCGGCGGCCCGGTGTCGGAGACCTCCGCGATCTGCCTGGGACGCATCACGGGTTCCGCGGAGTCGTCCTCGTACGCCTGCGTGCCCGGGGCGCCCTGGCTCGGCACGGTGGACCTGGACGTCGACGCCTCGCCGGACGTCGAGGAGGTACGGGTCTTCGCGGGCTACGCCGGGTGGTCACCGGGGCAGCTGGAGGCGGAGCTCGAGCAGGATGCCTGGTGGGCGATCGACCCCCTCCCGGGCGACTGCTTCACCTCAGCGCCCGAGCTGCTCTGGCGCCAGGTCCTGCGTCGTCAGGGCATGCCCCTAGCGCTGGTCGCCTCCTACCCTCCGGACCCCACCCTCAACTGACGCCCCTCACAGCCAGTGGGTGTCGAAGGCCGCCGACGCAGCCTCGACATGCGCGCGCATCCGCTCGGCCTCGACGGCGAGGTCCAGGGCCTCCCCGGCCCGCAGGCGGTGCTCGACGTCGCCGCACACCGTCGCCAGGGGACCGGCCCCGAGGGAGGCGCTCCCGGACTTGAGGGAGTGGGCGATGCGTGCCACCCCGTCGGCGTTGCGCGCCTCCACTGCGGCGGCGAGCTCGACGAGCCGCATCCGAGTCTCCTCGCGCCACGTCGCGATGAGGCTCGTGCGAAAGGACGGTCCCTTCTCGCCGAGGCGGGCGGTCAGCTTGTCGAGGGTGGCTGGGTCGACGGCTGCCTGCTCCGATGGGCCGAGACCGGGGGAGGTCGACACGGCGTCCTCCGGCAGGCCGATGACGTGGGCGCGGGCCGCTCCCACGCGGACCAGGGCGGACGCGAGCTCCTCGGTGCGTACGGGCTTGGCGAGGTAGTCGTCCATGCCGGCGGCCAGGCACGCCTCGCGGTCCTCGACGAGGGCACTTGCGGTCATGGCCACGATGCGGGGCTGGCGATCCGCGGGTACGTCGCTGCGGATGCGACGGGTTGCTTCGAGGCCGTCCATGACGGGCATCTGCACGTCCATGAGCACGAGGTCGTAGGTCTGGTTGAGGACCGCGGTCAGGGCCTCCTGCCCATCACTCACCACATCGGGTTGCTGTCCGAGCCGCTGCAGGATCAGCGTCGCGACCTTCTGGTTGACCACGTTGTCCTCCGCGAGCAGGACGCGGAGGTGGCCCACTGCCGCGACCGCGGCTGACCTCTCCTCGTCCTGCTCCCGGGAGCCGAGGGCCCGAGCGACGGTGCCGCGCAGCGCGAGCGCCTTCACCGGCTTGGTCAGGTGAACCAGCTCCAGGTCCACGACTCCGTCCGGGCGCTGACCCAGCGACGTGAGCAGGATCAGCGGCACCTGCTCCCAGCCGTCCAGCTGGCGCAGCCCCGTGGCCAGCTCGACGCCGTCCATCTGCGGCATGTGCATGTCGAGGATGACGACGTCGTAGACCTCGGTGGCTGACGCCGCGCGCAGCAGGGCCACCCGCGGGCTCTCCTCGTCGTCGACCCGCATCCCCCACGCCTCGAGCTGGCTCCGGAGGATCCGCCGGTTGGTCGGGTTGTCGTCGACCACCAGCACCGAGCGACCGGGCAGCTCGGCGGGCGCAACCCGCAGCCGGTCCTCGGTCTCCCGGCCCCTGGGGAGGGGAGCCACGAGGGCGAAGGTCGACCCACTGCCGACCGTGCTGGTGACGGTGAGCGAGCCGTGCATGGCCTCTGCGAGACGGGCGCTGATGGCGAGCCCGAGCCCGGTGCCGCCGTAGGTGCGCGTCGTGCTCGTGTCGACCTGGCTGAAGGACTGGAAGAGCCGATCACGGCGGTCAGGCGGGATGCCGATGCCGGTGTCCCGAACGGCGAAGGCGACCTCAGCGACGTTGCCCTGCCAG
Organism: Frankiales bacterium; assembly: GCA_025464795.1. Lineage (GTDB taxonomy): Bacteria > Actinomycetota > Actinomycetes > Mycobacteriales > SCTD01 > RYN-111. Next base: position 6,975 of record JAODNB010000070.1, on the reverse strand, counting down.
GCGCGCACCGACACGGTGACCACGACCTCGCCCGTGGTGGTGAACTTCACCGCGTTCCCCAGCAGGTTCACCAGGATCTGGCGCAGCCGGGTGACGTCGCCCTCGACCACCGGTGGCACGTCCTCGGCGATGTCTGCGATCAGGTCGAGCCCCTTCGCCGCCGCTTGCGCCGCGACGAGGTCCAGTGAGCTCTCGACGCAGTCACGCAGGCTGAACGGCTGGCGCTCCAGCTCGAGGGTCCCGGACTCGATCTTCGAGAAGTCGAGGATGTCGTTGATGATGACGAGCAGCGCGTCTCCGCTGTTGCGGACGGTCTCGGCGAAGTCCCGCTGCTCGTCGGTGAGCGCGGTCTCGAGCAGCAGTCCGGTCATGCCGATCACGGCGTTCATCGGCGTCCGGATCTCGTGCGACATCGTCGCGAGGAACGACGACTTCGCTGCCGTCGCCGCCTCGGCCTCGCGACGAGCGGTGATCAGCTCTGTCTCGCGCTCCCGTGCGCTCGTGCGCTCCTTGTCGAGGGCCGTCGCCATCTCGTTCATGCCCGTGGCGATGAGGCGGAACTCCTCCGCGCCCTCTTCGGGAGCGCGGGTCTCGAGCCTGCCGTCGCGCAGCTGCCTGAGGGCGGACGTGAGGCTGCCGACCGGTGCCACGATGAGCGCGCGCAGCCGTTGTTGCTGCCGGCGTACGAACAGGATCGCCAGCAGGAGCAGGAAGAGCTGGAGGGCGATGCCTGCTTCGAGCGCGCTGTTCTCGTTGCTGCGGGCGTCCATCCGCACCTCGTCCGCCCGGTTCTCGGCGGCCTTCTCCGCCGCGCGGTAGCGGTCGAACAGGGACTTGCCGAGCGTCACGAACTGGGCGATGTCGCCGGTCGGCGGCTTGGCCCCCCGGGTGAGCGCGGGCACGGCCCAGCGCTCTGTCCACTCCGTGCGGGCCCGCTCGGTGGTGTCCAGCAGCGCCAGCACGCGCGGCTGGTCCCGGAACGCCTCCCGGGCCCGCTCCTCCTGCGCGACCAGGGCCCCCACCCCGCGCTCGTACGGCTCGAGGAAGCGGACCTGACCGGTGAGCAGGTAGGCCCGCAGCCCGGTCTCCTCATCCACCATCGCCAGCGTCGACAGCCGGATCGCTCGCCCACCCGCGGTGTAGCGGGTCGTGTCCGGGCTCAGCGCGTAGAAGACGAAGGCGAAGACGCAGGCGTTGAGGACGATGACCCCGGCCAGGGTGGCGAAGACCACCCGGGTCAGGTGTCCTACCTGTCGCGTCACGCTCACGCTGGGCAGCCTGCCACGCGCCGTAGTCTCCCTCCATGTCCGACGCACGGTCCGACCGACAGCCCGATCCACTGAGCTTGCTGCTGGTTCACGCGCACCCTGACGACGAGGTCCTCGGGACCGGCGCCACGATGGCGAAGTACGCCAGCGAGGGCGTCCGCGTCACGTTGGTGACCTGCACCCTCGGGGAGGAGGGCGAGGTGCTCGTCCCTGAGCTCGCCCACCTGGCGGCCGACCAGGACGACGACTTGGGGGCGCACCGGATCGGCGAGCTCGCCGACGCGATGACGGCGCTCGGGGTGACCGACCACCGGTTCCTGGGCGGCGCCGGCCGCTGGCGCGACAGCGGGATGATGGGCACGCCACCGAACGAGCGACCGGACTGCTTCTGGCAGGCGGACCTCGAGGAGGCAACCAGGGCGCTCGTCGCCATCTGGCGTGAGGTCCGGCCCCAGGTGGTGCTCACCTACGACGCCAGGGGCGGGTACGGCCACCCGGACCACATCCAGGCCCACCGGGTGACGGTGGCAGCCTTCGACAAGGCCGCCGACCCTGCGTACGCCCCCGAGCTCGGGGCCCCGTGGCAGGCGTCGAAGCTCTACTACACGGCGCTGCCCAAGAGCGTTCTCCAGGCAGGTATCGACCTGCTGAAGGAGTCCGGCGACACGGACTTCTTCGGAGTCGACTCTGCGGACGACCTGCCCTTCGGTAACCCCGACGAGGAGGTCACCACCCGCATCGACGCCAGCGCGCACCTGGACGCCAAGGTCGCGGCCATGCGCGCTCACGCGACGCAGATCGCGGTCGACGGCCCGTTCTTCGCCTTGTCGAACAACGTGGGACAGCAGACGATGGGCGTCGAGCACTTCGTCCTGGCCCGCTCCACAGGGTTGCCGAAAGGTAAGGGCCGCCTGTCCGAACACCTCGAAACCGACCTGTTCGGTCGCTGAGAGTCAGCTCTTGATGAGCCGATCAGGTGAATTCTCTCGCTCTGCTGGTCACGGAGCGTGAGATCGCCCATCATCGGGGGAGGAAGCAGGACCGGGCGCTCGCCTCGTCCTCCGTGGTTTTTGAGGAGCCCAGCGTGTCTGACGTGAACGAAGCCGCCCCCCTCTCGGGGCTCCTCAACGTGGCCGGTGGGCTGCTGCGGATGCGCGACGCCGATGTCGGCCGCAACCGCGAGGACGCCCGCCGCCGGCGCTTCGTCCGGCTCGCCCTCGGCATCTGGACCCTGCTGGCTCTCATCCTCTGGCGCGGAGCGCTGAAGTCCCCCGACTCCCCCTGGGTCCCGTTCCCGCACATCGACCCGCTCTACGCGATGCTGTTCGCCTTCTTCGGCCTCATGATGCTGCTCGCGGTCGGCCAGCAGATGATGACGGGCAAGTCGCCGCACGTGGTCTACCGCGCCGACCAGATCGAGACGACCCTCGCGGACGTCGTGGGCATCGACCCGGTCAAGGACGAGGTCGTCCGGTCCCTGAACCTGTTCCTGTCGCACGACGCCTACTCCAGCCACATGGGCGGGACGCCGCGTCGCGGCCTGCTCTTCGAAGGCCCTCCGGGGACGGGCAAGACGCACCTCGCTCGCGCCATGGCGCACGAGGCCGGCGTTCCGTTCCTGTTCGTCAGCGGCACGTCGTTCCAGACCGTCTGGCAGGGCCAGAGCTCCAAGAAGATCCGCCAGTACTTCAAGGCCCTCCGCAAGGCGGCCCTGAAGGAGGGCGGTGCCATCGGGTTCATCGAGGAGATCGACGTCATCGCCCAGTCGCGCAGCGGGGTGGCCACGGCCATGGCCCCGCTCGCGGTGAGCGGCTGCTCGGGCACGACCTGCCTGCCCGCGACGTACGCCGCCCCGGCGACCATCACGAGCTCGTTCACGGCCGGGGGCGACACCTCCGCGATCATCAACGAGCTCCTGGTCCAGATGCAGTCGTTCAGCGCCCTCACCGGCTGGCAGCGCCTCCAGGGCTGGTTCGTGGACCGCCTCAACCTGCTGATGCCGGTGTCACGCCAGATCAAGCGCCCGACGGCCGCGGTTCCCAACGTGCTGCTCATCGCTGCCACGAACCGGGCCTCCTCCCTCGACCCGGCCCTGCTGCGCCCGGGTCGTTTCGACCGTCGGCTGTCCTTCGAGCTGCCGGTGAAGTCCGGTCGTCGCCAGCTGATCGACCACTTCCTCGGCAAGAAGTCCCACGTGGAGGAGCTCGACAGCGACGACCTGCGGGACGCCCTGGCCGCCACCACGATCGGTTACTCCCCGGTCATGATCGAGAACCTCTTCGACGAGGCCCTCGTCAACGCCGTCAAGCACGGCCGGGACCGGATGACCTACCAGGACGTCGCGGAGGCCCGCCTCGCGATCGACGTCGGCACGGGACACCCGGTGGAGTACACCGCTCACGAGCAGCGGCTCATCGCCACCCACGAGGCCGGCCACGCCACGATGGCCTACCTGGCTGCGCCGCACCGACGCCTCGAGATCCTCACCATCATCAAGCGCAAGGGTGCCCTCGGCATGCTCGCCCATGGCGACCGCGAGGACGTCTACACGCGCTCGCGCACGGAGATGGAGGCACTCATCCAGATCGCCTTCGGCGGGCAGTGCGCAGAGGAGATCTTCTTCAACGACGTCTCGACCGGGCCTGCGGGCGACCTGCTGTTCGCGACGAACTGCGCCGCCGAGATGATCGGCCAGAACGGCATGGACGAGAACCTGGTGTCGTTCCTGGCCATCCAGAACAGCGGCTTCGCCGACACCAACATCGTCGGTCGGGTGCTCGGCGACGACCAGGGCCGTCAGGCGGTGCAGGCCCTGCTGGAGCGCCACAAGGCGGTCGCGAAGCAGACGCTGCTGGCGAACACGCACCTCGTCGAGGCTCTCCGCGACGCACTGCTCGAGCACGACGAGCTGATCGGTCACGAGATCACTGACGTCCTCGATGCTGCAGCGGCACAGGGGCGGGTCATCGACCTGTCCAGCGGGCCGAGCGAGGTCCGTTCCACCTGACCTGACAGGCTGGGCGGCGTGAGCAGGCTGACCCGGAGCGCGTCCTACCTGCTGGTGCTGCTCCTGTCCTTCGAGCTGGCCGTCTGGGGTGGGTTCCTCGTCGGAGCCCGCCCCTTCGGCGTCGCGTTCCCCGTAGCCGCCGTGGTCGCCGGCGTCGGCAACCTCGGGCTCGGCGCCGCAGGAGGGCGCATCGCGCAGCGCACCGTCGGGGCCGTGCTGCCTGAGCTGGTCTGGCTCGCCGTGGCGCTCGCCCTGGCCACGATGCGCCCGGAGGGGGACACGGTCGTGCCTGCGACCCTGCGGGGCTACGCGTTCCTGGCGGTCGGAGCGATCGCCGGAGCGGTGGCGATCGGGCTCGCAATGGGCCGGGGCGCTACACCTCAGGGGCAAGACGGCCGATGAGCCTCCCGTGGAAGCTGTCGAGAACGCGGGTGCCGAACCCCACGAGGTCGTCGTCGTGCGCCTCGGCGGGTCCCGGTACGCGCTGCCGATGGACTGCGTGGCAGAGGTCGGGCGACCCCCGAGCCTGACGCGCGTCCCCGGCGTGCCCGGGTGGCTGGCGGGCGTCGCCAACTGGCGCGGTCGGGTGCTGGCGGTCCTGGACCTTCGCCCGCTGCTCACCGCTCCGGTCGTCCCGCTGGACCGTCGCGCGCGCCTCGTGGTGCTTCACCGGGCCAACGTGCCCGTGGGACTCCTCACCGAAGGCGTCGAGGGCACCCACCTGCTCGACGACGAGCAGGTCGAGCCCGCTCTCGCCCACCTGCCCGACACCGCGGCCGACCTCCTGGTCGGTCAGATCACCGATGGCGAGGGGCCCTGTGGCGTCCTCGACCTCGATGCCGTGTTCCGTCTGGCCGACGCGCTCCCGCGCGTCCGGCGAGCCGGCTAGCCCCGAAGGAAGTGCAATGGACTTCACCCTGAGACTCGCGCGAGCGGCCTCCATCATGACCTGGGTCAGCCTGGTCTTCGGTGTCTCGTCGGCCGTCGTGATGGACCAGGTCGGGGTGATGCCGGGTGTGCACCTGCACCTGTTCGCGCTGTACCTCTGGACCGTCTTCGGTGCGGCCGTCGCGGGGCTCCTGACCTTCCTGCCGGCCATGGCGATGAAGTCGCACTTCGTCCTCAAGAACATCAACGCGTTCCGCGCGTTCCTGCTCATCGCCGACACGGTCTGGATCACGGCCGACGTGACCGTCACCGGAGGCGTCCGGGGGCCGTTCTGGATCTGCTACCTCGGCGTCGTGCTGTTCGCCGCCGTCTCGATGAGGGCCTGGCAGGCGGCGCTGTTCGGCTTCGCCGCCAGCGGCGGGCTCGTGCTCGCCAGCTGGCTCTCGCACACGCTCGACGCTGCCTCGGTGGGCGTCATCGTCCTGGTCGGCACGACCTACCCCCTGGTCGCGTGGTTCAACTCCTCGCTGTCGGCGGCCGTGTGGCAGATGCGCTCGCAGGCCAGCTCCGACCGCAAGGCGCTCGAGGCTCGCGTCGGTGAGCTCTCGGCGCTGCTGCAGCAGGCGGCTGGCGGCGATCTCGCGGTGCTGGCAGACACGAGCGACGGAGCCGGTCACCTCGGCACCCTGTCGGTCGCGCTGAACGACACGTTGGGGAACCTGCGCACGTTGGTGGGCTCTATCCGTGGCGGTGGTGAGCAGATCGCTGCCTCTGCTGGTGAGCTGCTGGCGACGGCGGAGGAGCACGCGGCGTCGGCGACGCAGCAGTCTTCTGCCGTCTCGGAGACGACCTCGACGATCGAGGAGCTGGCGGCGACGGCGGCGCAGATCGCCGAGACCTCGGAGGCCGTGGCGCGGTATGCGGCGGAGACGCTGCGGTACGCGGAGCAGGGTCGGGCCGCGGTGAGCGCGTCGGTGGAGTCGATGGACAACATCGCGGTGCGGGTGGACTCGATCGCGTCACGGGCTCTTGGACTGGGTGAGAAGTCGCATGAGATCGGCCGGATCCTGGACGTGATCGATGACCTGGCGGACCAGACGAACCTGCTCGCGTTGAACGCGGCGATCGAGGCGGCGCGTGCGGGCGAGCACGGTCGTGGCTTCGCGGTGGTGGCCTCTGAGGTGCGGAAGCTGGCGGAGCGGTCGCAGGAGTCGGCGGGTCAGATCCAGGCTCTGGTGGGGGAGATCCAGGCGGAGACGAACGCGACCATCATCGCCTCGGAGGAGGGGGCGAAGGAGGTCAAGGCCGGCACGCAGCTCGCACGCGGGGTCGTTGATGCGCTGGAGCGGATCTCCGGCATGGTGGATGAGACGACGACGGCGGCCAAGGAGATCAGCATCGCGACGCAGCAGCAGCGGTCGGCGTCCGATCAGGTCGTGTCGGCGATGACGCAGGTGTCTGACGTGTCGCGGCAGTACGCCGTGGGTTCGCGGCAGTCCGCCGCGGCCGCCGCCCAGCTCAACGAGCTCGCCGCTGAGCTTCGGGGCAGCATCTCGCAGTTCAAGGTCAGCTGACCGCTGGCATGGAGCCGTGACGGCTACAGGAGCGCACCGAAACGGCCGACGGAGAAGCCATGCCGGCATGGGGTGACGATCCCGAGCTGCTCGCGACCTTCCGCGCGGAGGTCGAGGAGCGGCTCGCCTCGCTGCAGACCGGGCTCCTGCAGCTCGAGACGCACCAGAGCCCGCGGCAGGTCATCACGATGCTGTTCCGCGACGCCCACACCGTGAAGGGCTCGGCCCGCATGCTGGG
>JAODNB010000056.1 GCA_025464795.1 Frankiales bacterium | reverse complement strand
CCGGCGCTACGCCCTGCGCCTTCGTGAAGCTGGCGTCTCGGTTGAGCACCTCCACATGCCGGACCACTGCCACGCGTCGCTGTCGGTGCCGAAGCTCTACCGGGGCATCGCCGGGGTCTACACCGCGATCAGCATGTTCCTCAGCACCTGAGGGGGCGATGCGCTCTCAGTGCGCGAGCGCGATGTTGCCGGGCGGCTGCTCAGGCTGCGTCCGGACGCCTTCGCGAGGTCGACCGCATGACGACGAGGTGGACGCAGACAGCGATGACGGTGAGGAGCAGAAAGGCGTACGTCATCGTCCGCAGCTGAGGTCCGGTGCGCAGGATGCCCAAGGCCACGATCAGGGTGGTGGCGCCCGCAGGTGGGTGCGGCAGCTGGACCAGCTGGAGCACCAGGGCGGTGAGGGCGACCGCGATGACGCAGCAGAGCACCCGGGAGCTGCTCAGTCCCTCCTGGACTGCGGACGGGTGCGACCGCAGGCCCATGACGACCAGCCCCATCCAGCCGGCCGCCAGCCCGACGAGGTGACCCACGAGCACGTTCTGGGGCCGGGCTGCTGGCTGGCGGGGGGTCTCCGCGAGCACCATCAGCGACGGAGCCAGGCTCGGGAACAGCCACGGCTGCTTGGCGGCCACGCCGATCGCCCCTGCCACGGCGACGAACGCGCACGACAGCCCTGCCGAGGCGAGCCCCCGGCGAACGGCCTGAGCGTGGTCGCGTCCCATGGCTGCCGTCTCTCCGGCGACGTGCGGGTGAAACCTCGGGCCGCTTCGGGAGGTTCCTCGGTCGCGGATCGGGCAGACCCGGCGCGAAGAGTGCCAAGGAGCGACAGGGAGCGGCGATGGCTGACACCAGCAGGCTGTCTGCTGCTGAGATCTTCGACCGGGTCAGTCACGGGGCGGAGGAGGAGCTGGCCAGGCCGGCGTCCAACCTCGGCTTCTCCGCGCTCGGAGCCGGCTTGACCATGGGCCTGTCCGGGCTCTGCGTCGCCATCCTGCAAGCCCTGTCCGGCTCTGAGGCTGCCTGGACCTTCGTCGGATACCCCATCGGGTTCCTCGCGGTCATCCTCGGTCGCATGCAGCTGTTCACCGAGAACACGCTGTTCCCGGTCGCCGTCGTCCTTGCGCAGCGCCGGGCTCTGGGGGCGACGGCCCGGCTGTGGGCTGTGGTGCTCACAGGGAACCTTCTCGGGACGGTCGCCTTCGCGCTGCTCGCCGCGAAGACGCCGGCAGTCCACGAGGCCCGTGAGGCGCTCGCTCGCCTGGGGCAGGAGGCAGGCCGGACTGGCTTCACGACGGTGTTCTGGACCGCGGTCGTCGGTGGCTGGCTGGTGGCCCTCGTGGCCTGGGTGGTGACGGCGAGCACCGACACGGTCGGGCAGGTCCTGCTCGTCGCCACGCTGACGTTCTTCGTCGGCGTGGGTCACTTCGCGCACTCGATAGCCGGCAGTGGCGAGGTCCTCACGGCCGTCTTCCTGGGCGCCTTGCCCCTCACGTCCTACCTCACGTGGCTGGCCGGGGCAGTGCTCGGGAACGTCGTCGGTGGTGTCGTCATCGTCGCTCTGCTCAACTACGGGCAGGTCCACGCCGCGGGAAGCGAGTCCTCATGACCACACGTGATCGCATCGCCGAGCCCTGGGGCGTGCGCACGCCGTATGCCTCGGGTGCCACCTGGCCGTCACGGACCGACCTGTTCCTCGGTGAGGGGCTCACCGAGGAGCAGGTGGACGCCTGGGTGCAGAGCGCGTCCGTGCTGCACAGCAACGGCGACGCGATGGACATCGCCGTGAAGGGGGGCCGCATCGTCGGCGTCAGGGGCCGTGCGGGCGATCGGGTCAACCACGGCCGGCTGGACCCGAAGGACCTCTTCGCCTGGCAGGCCAACGGGTCGGGCGACCGACTCACCCGCCCGCTGGTCCGCAGGGACGGTCAGCTCGTGGAGACGGACTGGGACACGGCGATGGACCTCATCGTGAGGCGCACCCGGGACCTGGTTGCCGAACGCGGCCCCGGCTCGCTCGGCTTCTACACCACCGGACAGCTCTTCCTCGAGGAGTACTACACCCTCGCGACCCTCGTCCGAGGTGGGCTGTCGTGCAACCACCTCGACGGGAACACCCGGCTGTGCACCGCGACGTCGGGCGAGGCCCTGAAGCAGACGTTCGGAGCAGACGGCCAACCGGGCTCGTACGCCGATGTGGACCACGCGGACACGATCGCCCTGTACGGGCACAACGTCGCCGAGACCCAGACGGTGCTCTGGATGCGGATGCTGGACAGGCTCGACGGTCCGAACCCGCCCCGGCTGCTCGTCGTCGACCCCCGGCAGACACCCGTCGCGGCGCGTGCAACGGTGCACCTGCGCCCCCTGCCAGGGACGAACGTCGCGCTGCTGAACGCGCTGCTGCAGCAGGTCATCGCCCACGACTGGGTCGACCACGACTTCGTGGAGCAGCGCACCGTCGGGTTCGAGGCACTGGCGAAGACCGTTGCCGGCTACACACCTGACGTCGCCGAGCAGATCTGCGGAGTGCCCGCGGCTGACATCCAGGCCGCGGCCCGGCTCCTGGGGGAGGCGAAGCGCCTGCTGTCGACAGTGCTCCAGGGCGTGTACCAGTCCAACCAGGCGACGCTGGCTGGGATGCAGGTCAACAACCTGAACCTGCTGCGCGGGATGCTCGGCAGGCCTGGCTGCGGCATCCTGCAGATGAACGGGCAGCCCACCGCCCAGAACACCCGGGAGACCGGAGCCAACGGCGACCTGCCGGCCTTTCGCAACTGGGCGAACGACGAGCACGTCGCCGACCTCGCCAGGGTCTGGAACGTCGAGCCCACGAAGATCCCGCACGCGACGCCGCCGACGCACACGATGCAGATCTTCCGCTACGCCGAGCAGGGCAGCATCCGGTTCCTGTGGGTCAGCGGCACCAACCCCGCGGTGTCCATGCCGGAGCTCGGCCGGATCCGCAGCATCCTCGGACAGGAGCGGCTGTTCCTGGTCGTCCAGGACCTCTTCCTGACCGAGACCGCTGCCATGGCCGACGTCGTCCTCCCGGCCGCGACCTGGGGCGAGAAGACGGGCGCCTTCACCAACGCCGACCGGACCGTGCACCTGTCCGAGAAGGCGGTCGAGCCGCCGGGCGAAGCCAAGCCTGACCTCGACATCTTCCTCGACTACGCCCGCCGCCTGGACCTGCGTGACAAGGACGGCGGACCGCTGATCCACTGGCACGACGCCGAGTCGGGGTTCGAGGCGTGGAAGGCCTGCAGCGCCGGGCGCCCCTGTGACTACAGCGGCCTCAGCTACGACATGCTCCGGGGTCCGTCCGGCATCCCGTGGCCGGTGAACGCCGAGCATCCGCACGGAACGGAGCGGCTCTACACCGACGGCATCAGCTTTGCTGCACCGGACCTTTGCGAGTCCTACGGCAAGGACCCGGTCACGGGCGCACCGAGGGAGCCGGCTGAGTACGCGGCAGCAAACCCGGACGGGAAGGCGCAGCTGTTGGGCGCTGAGTTCGTCCCGCCGCACGAGGTCCCCAGCGAGGACCACCCCTACGTGCTGACCACGGGTCGGACCCTGTTCCACTTCCACACGAGGACGAAGACAGCTCGAGCCCCTCAGCTGCGCAAAGCGGCCCGTGAGGTCTGGGTCGAGATGTCCGCAGCGGACGCCGCTCGCGAGGAGCTCCTGGAGGGTGACCTGCTGGAGGTGGCCTCACCGCGAGCGGCCGTGCAAGCCCGGTTGCGGATCAGTGGGATCCGCGACGGAGTGATCTTCCTGCCGTTCCACTACGGCTACTGGGACGACCCGGAGCACGCACCGCGCGCCGCGAACGAGCTCACCTTGACGGACTGGGACCCGCTCAGCAAGCAGCCGATGTTCAAGACAGCGGCCGCCTCGGTGCGACTGCTCTCCCGCGACGGGCAGCCTTCCGCCGCACCGACGAACACCGCGAGCGCGCCCGTCGACCCGCGTTCGAAGGCGGTCGCGACTGTCGGCGGCGACGAAGCGCAGGTCACGGAGGTGCTGGCATGACGGCACCCGGCATTCGGCTCGTCCTGCGCGAGGTGCACGAGGGGGAGCAGGACCTCGAGAAGCAGCTGCACGCCGTCGCGGACAGGCACCGGACCGACCATGAGGTACGGCACGTCGCGATCGACCTGGCGCGCTGGTCGCTGCTGAACCGGCAGGCGCTCGCACCCTTCGCGGGAAGGTACGGAGACGAGCTGGGAAGGGATCAGCACCCAGCTGTGCCCTCCGGCGTGCTCTCCGCGGTGCGCGAGAGGTCCGCTGAGCTGGTCGGCCGCCGCTCCGCACCCGGCCTGTTGCTGCTCCGGGACCTCCGGGAGCTCTACCTCCTGGCGTCCGGCAACAGCGTCCTGTGGACCATGCTCGGCCAGGCCGCGCAGACCGTGAAGGACAAGGACCTGCTGGGGGTGGTGACCGAGTGCCACGACCGGACGATGCGCCAAGCCGTCTGGTGCAACGCGACCATCAAGGTCCTCAGCCCTCAGCTGCTGACGTCGCTGTGAGCACCGGGGCCCCAGCGTTCGACGCGGTCGTCCTCGCCGGGGGAAGCGCACGAAGGCTCGGAGGCCAGGACAAGGCTTCGCTGGTCGTGGGTGGGTCGACTCTGCTGGATCGCGTGCTTGACGCGTGCTCGGAGGCTCTCCGGATCGTCGTCGTCGGCCCGAGCCGTCCGACCTCGAGAGCCGTGAGCTGGGTCAGAGAGGAGCCGGCCGGCGGCGGGCCGGTCCCAGCGCTTCGGGCCGGCCTTGAGAAGGTGACGACGGAGCGGGTCGCCGTGCTGGCAGCGGACCTGCCCTTCCTCACCAGTGACGTGCTGCGCGTGCTGGTGGACCGAAGCCCTGCCGTGCTGTCGGACGGCAGTCGGGAGCAGTGGCTGTGCGGGGCGTGGGACAGCGACAGGCTTCGCGCAGCAGCGCAGGGAGCAGGACCTCGACTTCGTGACCTGCTGCTTCCGTTGCGGCCCGTCGTGGTGCGGTGGGAGGGGGAGGGGACGCCTTGGTTCGACTGCGACACCGCTGAGGAGCTCGCCGCGGCGAGAGACTCGGTGTGACGGGCCGACCGTTGCTAGGGGAGCTTCGCGACGGTCAGCAGCACGGCCGAGTCCTCGTGCGCCTCGAGCGTGTGCGGCGCCTGCGGGACGATGAGCAGGTCGCCTGACCTGCCCTCCCAGCCCGCTCCCGCGGTGGACAGGCGGACGCGGCCCTGCAGGACGTACAGGGTGGCCTCGCCCGGGTTGGGGTGCTCTTCCAGGCGCTCCCCGGCGCGCAGGGCGATCAGCGTTTGACGCAGGGTGTGCTCGTGCCCGCCGTAGACCGTGTGCGAGGCGCGACCCGCCGGAGCGGTCTGAGCGAGCTTGAGCTGCTCACGGGCCAGGGCTGTCATCGAGGACTTCTGCATCACGGTCTCTTCCTGTCCATGCAGTCCGTCCGCGGGATCGCTCCCTCCAACCTAGCTGGCTGGGCAGAGATCAGAGCAGCTATCCGGCGAGCCGGAGCGACTGGATGGTGCCTCCGCGTTCGGAGGCGGTCTCCGGGGCAGCGTCCGCTGTCGCAGTGAGGAACCGGTCCGGGAGGGCCAGCTTCCAGATCGTCCGAAGCGTCTTCGCGTACTGCCCGAGCAGAGAGCCTGTGGTGTAGGGGATCTCGTACTTCGCGCAGATCGCCTGCACCCGCTCGGCGATCTCCGGGTAGCGGTTGGACGGCAGGTCGGGGAACAGGTGGTGCTCGATCTGGTAGCAGAGGTTGCCGGACAGAAACTGCAGGAGAGGACCGGCCTTGAAGTTGGCCGACCCGAGCATCTGCCGCAGGTACCACTCGTGTGGCGTCTCGCTCGCGAGCTCCTCCAAGGTGAACTTCTCTGCGCCGTCCGGGAAGTGGCCGCAGAAGATCACCATGTAGGACCAGAGGTTCCGCATCAGGTTCGCGGTCGCGTTGGCGGTCAGCGTCGAGACGAACTGGGGACCGGTGAGGAGCGGGAAGACGAGGTAGTCCTTGCCGGCCTGGCGAGCCACCTTCTTGCCGATCTGCTTGAGCTGACGGCGGGCGACCCGCTTGTCCTTCTTGCCCTTGCGGATCGCCTCCATGTCGAGGTCGTGCAGGGCGACGCCGTACTGGAACAGCGAGGCGAGCAGCGCGTTGTAGAGGGGCTGCCCCAGGTTGATCGGGTGCCACTTCTGGTCGCGGGTCACGCGAAGGATGCCGTAGCCGACGTCGGTGTCCTTGCCGACGACGTTGGTGTACTTGTGGTGCATGTAGTTGTGGCTGTGCTTCCACTGCTCCGACGGGCAGGTGGTGTCCCACTCCCAGCTGCTGGAGTGGATCTCCGGGTCGTTCATCCAGTCCCACTGCCCGTGGATCACGTTGTGGCCGAGCTCCATGTTCTCGATGATCTTCGCGAGTCCGAGCATCGTGGTGCCCGCGACCCAGGCTGGTGGGAAGGCGCTGGCGAACAGGGTCACGCGACCGCCGACGACCAGGCCGCGCTGGATCTTGATCGACCGCCTGATGTAGGCCGCATCGCTCTCGTCGCGGCTCTCCTCGATCTCCCGACGGATGTCGTCGAGCTCGCGCCCGATCGCTTCGACGTCAGCCTCTGTGAGGTGGCAGAACGCCTTGATGTCGGTGACAGCCATGGATCTCCTTGAGTGGGGTTCTTGAACGCCTTCTCAGACGCCGAGGACGCAGTCGCCGGCGGCGGCGCTGATGCAGGTCTGGACGCGGTCGCCCTCTTGGCGCACGTCGCCGGTCCGCAGGTCACGCACCGATCCCCCGAGCAGGGGCACGACACAGGACTGGCAGATGCCCATGCGACAGCCGAAGGGCATCATCACGCCGACGCTCTCGCCGGCCTCGAGCAGGGTGGTGGCCCCGTCGACCTCGGTCGTCTTGCCGCCGACTCCGAACGTGACCGTGCCGCCCTCGCCTCCGGCGCCGTCGAGCTGGACCGAGAACCGCTCTATGTGCAGGCGGCCCGTCAGGTGCGAGCGCTTCCAGAGGCCCTCGGCGTCGTCCAGCATGGCTGGCGGCCCACAGGCCCAGGTCTCGCGCTCTGCCCAGTCGGGCACCACGTCTGCGAGCTCGTCCATGCTCAGCAGGCCCATGTCATCGGTGAGCTGCTCGTGCAGTCGCAGCTCGTCCCAGGTGGCCGCCATCTCGTGCAGCTCATCGCGGAACAGGGCGTCGGCGGCGTTGCGGGCCGAGTGCACCAGCACGACATCGGGCATCGACCCACGGCGGTGCAGCATCCGAAGCATCCCCATGACCGGGGTGAGCCCGCTGCCTGCGGTCAGGAACAGGATGCGCTCCGGCGGTGGGTCCGGCAGGACGAACTCCCCCTGGGGCGCCGCGAGCCGCACCACGGTGCCCGGCTCCAGCCCGCTGATCAGGTGACCAGACAGGAAGCCCTCCGGCATCGCCTTCACCGTGATGCTGATCGTGCCGTCGCCGTGCTCGGGCACGGACGTGAGCGAGTACGACCGCCAGTGCCACCGGCCGCGGAGCTGCACGCCGATCCCGACGTACTGCCCCGCCCGGTAGCTGCCGTTCCAGCCCCAGCCGGGCTTGATGACCAAGGTGGCCGCCGTGTCGGTCTCGGGGCGGACCTCGACCACCTGGCCGCGGAGCTCGCGCGCGCTCCAGAGCGGGTTGAGCAGGTGCAAGTAGTCGTCCGGGAGCAGCGGTGTCGTGAGTCGGCTGGCGATGCCGCGCAGCAGGCCCATCTGCTTGACGGGAGGGGGCTCGACCTCGCTGTGGGCGTTGGGCAGGCCGCCCGCGGCAGGAGTGGCAAGGCGCCGGCGTAGCGCAGCAGCTCGGCTCACGGGCTTCCCCTCGGCGGCGGGACGGGCGGTGCGCGGACTCTTGCACGGTGCCCGCCCTAGGGCTGCGTGAACCCTGCCTGCGCTGACACACTCTCAGCGTGCTGACACCCGCCTCAGGGCTCACGTCCACGGCCCTGCAAGCGATCGTCGACCTGGAGCAACGCGTCGTCGCCCATGACGGCGGTCGCCTCAAGCTCGAGCACGGCGTCCTCGCGGAGAGGTCGGGGGACGAGGTCGAGGACCTGCTCTGGTGGGACGGCGACCGGCTGGTCGGCTTCCTGGGGAGCTACGCCTTCGGCCCGCCGGACCTCGAGCTCGCCGGGATGGTCGACCCGTCCCACCGCCGACGGGGGATCGGGTCGGAGCTCCTCAGCGAGGGCCTTCGCCTGTCGGCCCGGCGCGGATACGCGCGGGCTCTGCTCGTGGCGACCTCCGCCGGCCGTGACTTCGCCCTGGCGAAGGGCGGCGTGCTCAGCCACTCAGAGCACTTCCTCGTCCTGGGCGAGACGCCGGTGGGGGCGCCCGTCGAACCAGCCGTCACGTGCCGGCAGGCGGAGCTCTCAGACGTCGAGGAGATCGAGGCCCTCCTGACACGGGCCTTCGGGCAGCCGGCGCGCGACGTCGCCGGCCGACTGACGACCTCCCAGGAGCAGACGCTCGTCGTCGAGCGGGACGGCACCACCGTCGGAACGGTGCGGCTCAGCCGGTTCGAAGGAGTCGCCGCCGTGTACGGCTTTGCCGTCGATCCCTGCGTTCAGGGCCAGGGCATCGGCCGTGGCGTGCTGGCGCGCTGGTGCCGTCAGCTGCGCGACGAGGGCTACGAGCGGGTGACGCTCGAAGTCGCCGTCGACAACGAGAGCGCGCTGGGCCTCTACCTGTCGACGGGCTTCGAGCGCTCCGCCACGGAGAACTACTGGGAGTTCGCGCTGTAGGTCAGGCTCGACTGCGGCGCCCACCGGTGAGGGCGTGGAACACCATGACGACCACGGCGAGGACGATGCCCCACCACAGCACGTGAGCCACGAAGCCCAGGCCACCGAAGACGAGGAAGAGCAGCAGTGCCAGCAGGAGCAACATGGGGAGCCTCGCATCTCTGAGGGCTGCGCCCTCGCAGCTCTGATGTACCCGATGCTCATGCTCGACGAACCTGGGAGGTGGCAGAGGTCACCCGGGGCGAACTTGTGCTTGTAGCCAGCAAGTATTTTACTGGTCGGTGTGGAAGACACCCAAGCGGCCCTGTGGAGCGAGCTCGTCTCGCTCGTGCACGGGCTGAAAGACCTCAACGCCCACGTGCTCGAAGCATCCGGCATCCGGTGCGAGCAGGCCGGCGCGCACGTGCTCGGCAGGCTGGCGCTGCTGGGCCCGGTCCGGCTCACCGAGCTCGCGCACGCACTCGGGCTCGACCCCTCCAGCGTCAGCCGCCAGGTGACGGCGCTCGAGCGCTACGGCTGGGTGGTCCGCGAGAAGGACCCGCACGACCAGCGCGCACAGCGCCTGGAGCTCACGGACAAGGGGCGCAGCGTCGTCGCCCTCCTTCGCGAGGCGAGGCAGCAGGCTCTGCGCAAGCTCACCCCCGGGTGGTCCGACCAGGACATGACCGACCTGACGAGCCGCCTGGCTCGCCTGAACACCGACCTCATCGCGCACCGGGACCTCCTGGGCGCTCGGCAGGAGACCGCATGACCGCGCTCGACGTCCCCATGACCAAGGGACTCACCCACCGCCAGATCATGACCATCCTGAGCGGCTTGCTGCTCGGCATGTTCCTCGCCAGCCTGGACCAGACCATCGTGTCGACCGCCATGCGGACGATCGCCGACAAGCTCGACGGGCAGACGGCACAGGCCTGGGTCACGACGGCCTACCTCGTGACCAGCACCGTCAGCACGCCGCTCTACGGCAAGCTGTCGGACCTCTACGGCCGCAAGCCGTTCTACCTGTTCGCGATCGGTGCGTTCCTGGTCGGCTCGGTCCTGTGCGGCCAGGCCCACAGCATCTACGAGCTCGCCGGCTACCGCGCCATCCAGGGCCTCGGGGCCGGGGGGCTGCTGTCGCTCGCCTTCGCCATCGTCGGTGACCTCGTGGCCCCGCGCGAGCGCGCGAAGTACCAGGCGTACTTCACCTCGGTCTTCGCCACCTCGTCGGTGCTCGGCCCTGTTGCCGGTGGCTTCCTCGCCGGCCAGGACACGATCCTGGGAGTCACCGGATGGCGTTGGATCTTCTACGTCAACGTGCCGATCGGCGCGCTCGCCTTCTACGTCGTCCAGCGGAACCTGAAGCTCCCGGTGGAGAAGAAGTCGCATCGCATCGACTACCTCGGTGCCGCGCTTCTCGTCAGCAGCGTCGTGCCGCTGCTCCTGCTCGCTGAGAAGGGCCGTGAGTGGGGCTGGGGCTCAGCAACCAGCGTGGGCCTGATCGCGCTTGCGGTGCTGTCGTTCGTGGCCTTCGTGCCTCGTGAGGCCGCCATGGGTGAGGACGCGATCCTCCCGCTGCGCATCTTCAAGGACAAGGTGTTCTCCGTGACGAGCGTCGTCGCCTTCTTCGTCGGCATGGTGATGTTCGGGGGGCTTGTGCTGATCCCGCTCTACCTGCAGATCGTCAAGCAGATGTCCCCGACTCGGTCGGGCCTGACGATGATCGCCTTCATGGTCGGCCTGATGGGCACGTCCTTGGTCGTCGGTCGTGTGATGCAGCGGACCGGGCGCTACAAGATCTTCCCGATCTTCGGCACCGCGATCATGTTCTTCGGCGCTCTGCTGTTCTCGACCCTCGCGGTGGACACCCCGGTCCAACAGGCGATGGCGTACATGGTCTTCATGGGCATCGGGCTGGGCCTGACGATGCAGATGCTCGTCATCGCCGTGCAGAACGCCCTGCCGGCAAAGGACATGGGCCTGTCTACCGCTTCGGTGACGTTCTTCCGCTCCATGGGCGGGACACTCGGTGCGGCCGTCTCCCTGGCTGTGCTGTTCGCCACGGTCAAGGGCAACATCTACGACCGGGCGGTCGGCGCGCACTTCCCCTCGGCAGCGCTCGCGCAGATCAAGAACGTCTCTCTCAACAACACCACCGGCTTCGACAAGCTCCCCGCTGGCGTCAAGCAGGTCGTGCTCGGCGGCTTCGCGGACTCGATGCACATGGTGTTCTACGTCGTGGCAGCGGTGTGCGTCCCCGCCTTCATCGGCACCTTCTTCATCAAGGAGGTCCCGCTCCGCACGCAGGGCGGCCTGGCCTCGCAGCAGACCGCCGAGGAGCAGGGCGAGCTGGCGATGGCCGAGACCGCCGTTCTCTAGGAGGACTTGCCCGCGCGCCGTCGAACACCTCTGCAACACGGAGGAGTCGCGGGTGCGGGTACGTCATGCGGTCGTCGTCGGAGTGGCAGCGGCTGGTCTGCTGAGCACGTCAGCGCTTGCGGGTCCAGGCCTGCCGGGACCCGCCACCGGACACCGTCCCGGTCCTGACGCGCTGTACCAGTCGGCGCCCCGTGCGCCGCAGCTGGAGAACACCGGCGTCTGGAAGGCCGCGCCGATCCTGGTGGCCGGTGCCGCGGCGTACCGCCAGGGGGAGTGGCTCTACCAGGACTTCCTCATGGACGACCACGGTGCCACCGGCGCCAAGGACCCGAACGACGACAACGGCCCGGCAGCGCACCTGTTCTCGCCCGCCGGCGGCACGTACACCTACCCCACCGACCCGGTGTACGCCGGGAACGCCGCCGACCTCGTCGAGCTCCGAGTCCGGCCGCTGGCCCGTGACACGGCGTTCCGCGTCACCCTCAACACGTTGAAGGACCCGGCGCGGACCGGCTTCACGATCGCCCTCGGCTCCTCGCCCTCCAACGTCGCGTGGCCGCACGGCGCGGGCGTCTCCTCGCCCAGTGCGCTGTTCCTCACCGTGCACGGCCGCACGGCCGAGCTCATGGACGCTCACGGCGCCGTGCTGAGGCCCAGCCCGACCGCGAGCGTCGACCTGTCCCGTCGGCAGATCACCGTGACCGTCCCGCACTCAGCC
>JAODNB010000050.1 GCA_025464795.1 Frankiales bacterium | reverse complement strand
AGCTGGTGCAGTACCAGGTCCGCATTCGGGTCCAGCTCCAGGACGGCGGCACCGAGGTCGAGCACTGGCGGCTGCGGGCCAACGTCTGACAGGTTGGCGGCGTGAGGTTCTTCGCCACCCCGGCCGACTGGCGCTCGTGGCTCGAGGAGCACCACGCGACGGAGACCGAGCTCGTCGTGGGCTTCTGGAAGCGAAGTACAGGCAAGCCGTGCATGACCTGGTCGGAGTCGGTCGACGAGGCGCTGTGCTTCGGCTGGATCGACGCGATCCGTCGCCGGGTCGATGACGAGAGCTACACGATCCGGTTCACCCGGAGGAAGCCCACGAGCATCTGGAGCGCCGTCAACGTCGCGAAGATGGGCGAGCTCGAGAAGCAGGGGAAGGTACGCGAGGCGGGGGCGCTCGCGTTCGCCAGGCGGTCCCGGGCCCGGACAGCCGTGTACTCCTTCGAGCAGGGCGAGGTCGACTTCGACGACTCGGCACTGCGGGCGAACGATGCTGCCTGGGAGTGGTGGCAGCGGCAGGCCCCGTCGTACCGCAAGGTCGCCAGCCACTGGGTGGTCAGCGCGAAGCGGGAGCAGACCCGCGCGTCGCGTCTTGCCCAGCTGGTCGCGGACTGCGCTGCCGGCGTGAAGATCAAGAGCCAGCGGTACTAGCCGCCCCGAGCTGCTCCAGCAGGACGGTGCGGGCCTCGGCGAGGGAGGGCCCGTACCAGGTCAGGTGCCGTCCGCTGACGCAGGCGGAGGGCTTGGCGAAGGCCTCCGGACCGTCCGACGGCGTGAACAGGTAGGGCTCGTCCGGTAGCACCACCAAGTCGTGCTCCGGCAGCGCTCCCAGGTCGACCTTCGGGTAGCGCTCCGCGTGGTCGGCCAGCACGTTGTCGACCCCCAGCCGGCTCAGCAGGTCCCCGGTGAACGTGCCCGACCCCACCGCCATCCAGGGGCGACGCCAGATCGGGATCACGGCCCGGGTACGCGGACCGGCCCAGGGCTCGGACCACGCGTCGGTGGCGGCCTCGAGCCAGTCCGGGCGGCCCAGCCCGCAGGCCCGGAGCATCCGCTCGAGGCTGACCAGGGCCTCCGGCACGGTCGTCGGGAAGGTCACCCAGACGCAGAGGCCGGCAGCACGCAGGGCGTCGACGTCCGCGGCGCGGTTCTCCTCGGCGTTGGCCAGCACCAGGTCGGGGGCGAGGTCGCGGATGACCTCGATCGCCGGGTTCTTGGTCCCCTTGACCCGACGAACGTCGAGGTCGGCCGGGTGGCTGCACCAGTCGGTCGCCCCGACGAGGGCTCCTGGGGCCGTCACCGCCACCGATTCCGTGAGGGAGGGCACCAGCGACACGATCCGCTGGACACTCGATGGCAGTTCGACCAGAAATCCGGTGTCGTCGCAGGTCACACCGACAACCTCCGTTTCCAGATCGATCTTGAAGAAGGAGTCTCGCAGGCTGCGTCGAACAGGAAAGCACGGGGGAACAACCCCGGGAGCGTCGCGAGGCAGGACTTCTGCCCGCAGCGGCGAAACTGGACATATCGGAACGCACGAGGGACAGGGAGAGCGGGGCATGACGGAGGACCAGGGCAAGGTGCGCGCGCTTCGTGCCGTGCGCCCCGCCGCCCCCTCCGAGTCCCCCGAGTCCGCCGCCTCGATCCTCCCCGGGCTCCCCCGGGTCGGTGCCCTGGATGCGCTGCTCCGTGAGGTGGATGGCCTACGGCTGTCCCTCGAGACCGACCTCAGCCTGGCCGCGTCCGCGGTCGAGGCCGGCTCCGTCGGCATCGCCCGCGACATCATCGACAGCGACATCGCCGGCCTGCACCGCTTCGAGAGCAGCGCTCTGGACCAGCTCGCGGAGCTCTCCGACGCCGACGCCGCGGAAGACCACGGCGCTTCGGCCGCCTGGTGGCGCCGGGTGCCGAAGACGCCGTTCGCAGCTGCCGCGTCCGTCGTCGTCTTCCTGCTGCTCGCCGTGCCCAGCGGCAACCACGGGCCCAGCGACATCGACGCGGCGAACGTCTCCGCGAGCGAGCGCCTCCAGCAGATCAGCCTGCTGGCGAGCTCTGGCCAGACCAGCCAGATCCGCGACGCCGCGGTCAGCCTGCACGGCCAGCTGCTCAAGCTCATCGCGCAGGCCAAGACCGACCCGGTCGCTGCTCAGCGCGGCCTGCAGCTGCTCAGCGACGAGCGCTCGATCATCGCCCTCAGCGGGGACAGCGCCGCCCTGCGAGACGTCCTCGCCGACTCCGCGAACCTGAGCAACCTCATCATCAGCCAGCTCCCTGCCGCGATCCGGCCGACCGTCAGGACCGTGCGACCGCTGATCGTCACGTCGACCTCTGCTCCGTCGAGCAGGCCCACCGCAAGGCCGACTTCTTCTCCGTCGAGCAAGCCCTCGGCGACGCCGTCGGCGACCCCGTCGCCCAAGCCGACCTCCTCGTCGACTGCCTCCCCACACCCGTCGCCCAGCAGTGGCACCCCGGTGCTGCCGACGGGACCCGGGCTGCGATAACCCGCTGGACTCGCCCTGCGGGTTCTGCCACGGTCTGCGGCGATGACGCTGCTGATGGACCTCACGCCGCTGCGTGGGAACCGGGACTTCCGGCTGCTGTGGGTCGGGCAGGCGGTCACCTTCTTCGGCAGCATGATCACCTACGTCGCCGTGCCGTACCAGGTCTTCCAGCTCACGCACAGCTCCGCGCTGGTAGGGCTCCTCGGCCTCATCGAGTTCGTGGCGATCATGGCGTCCGCGTTCCTCGGCGGTGCGCTCGCCGACGCTGTGGACCGACGCCGCATGGTGCGGCTCACCGAGGGCGGCTTGCTTCTCAGCTCCGCCCTTCTCCTCGCCAACAGCCGGCTCAGCCACCCGCGCGTAGGAGCGCTCTTCGTGCTCGTGGGCCTGATGACGGTGGTCGAGTCGCTGCAGCGGCCCTCGCTCGACGCCCTGCTCCCCCGGCTCGTGCCCAAGGAGCAGCTCGTCCCGGCTGCTGCCCTCAACATGTTCCGGGTCACCGCCGGCATGATCGCCGGCCCTGCGGTCGGCGGGCTGCTGGTGTCCGGGGTCGGTCTCGGGTGGACCTACGCCGTCGACGTCGCGACCTTCGCGGTCTCCCTGGTCGCCCTTCAGCTGATGCGGGCGGTGCCTCCGCCGCCGGAGGCAGAGCGGGTGTCGTTGAAGGGCATCGTCGAAGGGGTGCGCTACGCCCGCTCGCGGCCGGAGCTGATGGGGACCTACCTCGTCGACATCAACGCGATGTTCTTCGGCATGCCCAACGCGCTCTTCCCCGCGCTGGCCCTCGGCTTCGGCGGTCCGGGTGTCCTCGGGTTGCTCTACAGCGCCCCGGCTGTCGGCGCCCTCATCGCCTCCACGACTAGCGGGTGGACTGCGCGCATCCATCGCCACGGCCTCGCCGTGCTGTGGGCCGCCGGGCTGTGGGGAGTCGCCATCCTCGCCTTCAGCCTCACCGACTGGTTGTGGCTCGCCCTGGTGTTCCTGGCTCTCGCCGGCGCAGCCGACATGATCAGCGGCGTCTTCCGCTCGACCATCTGGAACACGACCATCCCCGACCACCTGCGCGGCCGCCTGGCCGGCATCGAGCTCGTGTCCTACTCGACCGGACCGACCCTCGGCAACGTCGAGGCCGGTGGGCTGGCGTCGTTGACGACCACCCGCTTCTCGGTCGGGTTCGGCGGCCTCATGTGCGTGGCGGGAACCCTGGTGCTCGCCGCCGCCCTCCCGGCCTTCCGGCGCTACTCCTCACTGGCTGAGTCGGAACCGCACTGATCTCTTCTCGACGTCGGCCTCGCTGAGCACCACCGAGATCTCCGCGCCGAGCGGAAGATCTGTCCCGTCGAGCTTTCCCCGTACAGCAGGGTCTTTCAGCTGCACCGTGCCCCCGTGCGGGCCGGCCTCCACCACGACCCCGTGGAAGCTCTCCCCGACGTGGTGCTGCATGACGAGCGCCTCTGCCAGGTCGACGACGGCCCGGTCGAAGGCGTGCGCTCGGTGGTCAGCTGCGGCCATCTCCTCGGGCAGCAGGGGCAAGGCCTCTCGCGCCCACTGCGGAACCTCGACACCTGCGCAGAGAGCCACGCAGACCTCCCCGACGTACCTGTCCGCGAGGCGCCGCAGCGGGGCCGTGCAGTGGGCGTAGTTCGCGGCGACGGCGCTGTGTACCGGGTGCTCCGGGACCGCCCCGTCGAAGGCGGTGTACGCAGCACCTCGCAGCAGCCGCGTCGCCACCGTGAGCAGGGCTGCAGCCGCCGGCACGTTCGGGTCGAGGGCACTGAGGACGTCTCCGTAGCTGCTGCCTTCCGGCCACTCGACGCCGAGGGCGAGGGCGCTCCTGCGCAGGCTCTGCACCGCTTGCTCGTCCGGTGTGGGGAGAGTCCGAAGAAGCCCGACCTTTCCCGCGAGCATCACGCCGGCAGCAGCCATGCCGGTGAGCAGGCTGATCTGCGCGTTCCACGCCTCGCAGGGCAGCTGAGCCCGGAACGTCAGGTTCCCGTCGGCATCCACCTCCTGCTCCGGTGTCGGCAGGTCGACGGCTCCGCGCTTGCGTGCGTCGGCCTGCCGCAACAGCCCGATCTCCTTGAGCAGCAGGAGATCTGGGGTCGCGGTGCCGTCGTCGATCATGGCCTGTACGGCGCTGTAGTCGAGCTTGCGACGACTCCTGACCGCGGCCCTCTTCACGTCGGTCGCAGTGAGCAGGCCGTCGGAGTCGAGGGTCAACGACCACACCAGGGCAGGCCGGTCCTGGTCGGGCAGCAGGCTGGC
>JAODNB010000017.1 GCA_025464795.1 Frankiales bacterium | reverse complement strand
GGTCGATCGCCGACAGCTGGGACCGCTCGACGACGTACCCGTTCTGGTGCAGCGCCGTGAACAGCTCCTGCACGACCGTGTAGTGGTTGACCGTCGTGGTGCGGGTGAACAGGTCGTAGCTGAGGCCCAGCCCGTGGAGGTCCTCGACGATGATCCTGTTGTAGCGGTCGGCGAGCTCGCGGGCCGTGACGCCCTCGCGGTCGGCCTGCACCTGGATCGGGGTGCCGTGCTCGTCGGTGCCGCTGACCATGAGCACCTTGTTGCCCGCCATCCGCTGGTAGCGGCTGAAGATGTCCGAGGGCACGCCGAAGCCGGCCACGTGGCCGATGTGGCGAGGGCCGTTGGCGTAGGGCCAGGCGACCGCGGTCAGGATGCTGCGGGTCATGCCGGCAGCCTAGTGAGGCGGTGAAACGGCTTTCGCGGCAAGAACGGCGGCGTACACGTCGCGCTTCGCGACCCCGAGCTCGCGGGCCACCCCGGCGATCGCCTCCTTGCGGGGCTCCCCCGTCCCTTCGCGGACTGCCACGAGACGCGCCAGCTCGGCGGGGGTGGCCTCCACGGCCGGGGCAGGCGCCCCCTCCACGACGATCGTGATCTCGCCTCGCACCTCGCCGGAGAAGTACGAGGCCAGCTCCTGCAGGCTTCCTCGTCGTACTTCCTCATGGGTCTTCGTCAGCTCACGGCACACGACCGCGCGGCGTCCCGGGCCGAGGACGTCGGCCATGTCGACCAGGCACTCAGCCAAGCGGTGCGGTGCTTCGAACAGCACGGCGGTTCGGCGCTCCGCTGCCAGGTCCGCGAGCTTGGCCCTGCGTTCGCCCGACTTGCGGGGCAGGAAGCCCTCGAAGCAGAACCGATCGGACGGGAGCCCGCTGACGGCGAGCGCTGTCGTGACGGCCGACGGGCCCGGGAGGCAAGAGACCGGCAGCCCCTCGAGGGCGGCGGCCGCGACGAGCCGGAACCCCGGGTCGGAGACCGACGGCATCCCTGCGTCGGTGACCAGCAGCACCGTCTGACCTGCCCGCAGGGCTGCCAGGAGCATCCCCTCACGATCGGACTCGTTGCCCTCGAAGTAGCTGACGAGCTGTCCGGTGTAGCTGACGTCGAGGTCACGGCACAGCCGCGTGAGCCGGCGGGTGTCCTCCGCGGCGATCACGTCCGCCGTTGCGAGCGCCTCGCGCAGCCGCGGGCTGGCATCGCCAGGCTGACCGATCGGGACACCGGCGAGGAGAAGGGGCACGCCGAGGATTGTTCCGTAGGCTCCGGGGATGACCGCCACCCTGGAGGCCCCAGCGCCTGCCGAGGCCGATCTGCAGCAGCCGTCGTGGCGGGAGCGGATGCAGCCGCTGGCGACCCCGAGGGGCGGGTGGAGCGCCGCGCTCCTGGTCACGCTGATCGCCGGTCTGCTGCGCTTCATCAACCTCGCGCAGCCGGACACCACCCTGACCGACAAGGGCGTTCTCGAGGGTCCCGGCGACATCTTCGACGAGGTCTACTACGCCTGCGACGCGAACAACCTGCTGCACCACGGGGTCGAGCGCGCGACCAACGGCTTCTGCCACGCCACGTCGAGCGGGGCGTTCGTCGTGCACCCGCCCTTGGGCAAGTGGCTCATCGCCCTGGGTGAGCAGCTGTTCGGCTTCAACACCTACGGCTGGCGCTTCGCCTCGGCTGTGTGCGGGACGCTGACCGTCCTGCTCGTCGTCCGCATCGGTCGCCGCATGACCGGTTCGACGCTGCTCGGTGGTCTCGCCGGGCTGCTGCTCGCCCTCGACGGGCTGCACTTCGTGCAGAGCCGTGTGGCGATGGTCGACGTCTTCCTGTGCTTGTTCGTGGTGGCAGCGTTCGGGGCTCTGGTCGTCGACCGGGACCTGACGCGGCAGCGGCTGGCGCAGGCGACCGACGAGGAGCTCAGCCGCGGAGGCAAGCTCGGTCGACGGCCCTGGCGGCTCGTCGCCGGCCTCATGTTCGGCTGCGCCCTCGCGACGAAGTGGAGCGCCCTGTTCCCGATCTTCGTGATGATCCTTCTCGCGCTGGTCTGGGAGGTCGGCGCTCGGCGCACGGCCGGCATGCGGGCGCCCTGGCGCGTGACCCTGCGCAAGACCACGCTCCCGCTGCTCGCGTGCTTCGTCGTCCTGCCGGTCGCGCTCTACGTCGCGTCGTGGACCGGCTGGTTCCTCACCACCGAGGGGTACGACAGGCACTGGGCCGTCGGTCGCTCGACCAGCTGGCCGCTGATCCCCGAGGTGATGCGCTCCTGGTGGCACTACCACTGGGAGATCTACAACTTCCACAACACGTTGGACGCCAAGCACCCCTACCAGTCGCACCCGCTGTCCTGGCCCTTCCTCGGGCGGCCGGTCAGCTACTACTACCCGCCCGGCATCAAGGCCGGCGTCTACGACTGCACTGCCGCGTCGTGCTCGCGCGAGGTCCTCGCCATCGGCACCCCGGCGCTCTGGTGGATGATCCTCCCGACCACGCTCGGGCTGCTCGCGCGGTGGGTCGGCAAGCGCGACTGGCGTGCGGTCGCTCTGGTCTCGATGATGGCCGTGTCGATCCTGGCGTGGATCCCGAGCGACCTCAAGGGACGCACGATGTTCCTGTTCTACGCGCTGCCGTCGATCCCGTTCCTGTGCCTGGGGCTGGCGCTCCTCGCAGGCTGGCTCATGGGCCGCAAGGACACCCTGCAGCGTGGGATCGGCTCCGTGGTCGTCGGGGTGTACACGTCGCTGGTCGTGATCAACTTCGCCTACCTGTACCCGATCCTGGCGGCCCAGACGATCCGCTACGACCAGTGGCACTCGCGGATGTGGTTCTCGTCCTGGATCTGAGACACTCGAGCCATGCTCAGGACCCTGCGTGCGAGGTGGCTGGCGCGGCGGCGGGACCTCGCGATGAAGCAGCTGGAAGCTGACCGGAACACTCCGGACCCGACCGCCATCGGCCACACCGACGCGACCTCGACCATGCTCTACCTGGGCAACGAGTCGCTCAGCCGCATCCTGAACCCGAAGGCGAAGACGAAGACGGAGTGGAAGGGCGACTGACCCGTCAGGCGGCGAGCACGCTCTGCACGCGTGAGGTCGTGATCACCCGGTAGAGCAGCCGGCGACCCGTCTCCTCGAGGGAGACGAAGATCCGCAGCGGCTCGCCCGCCTGCACCGGGCTGATCCGGTCGAACGGCACCCAGCTGCCCAGCACACGATCGCCGTTCTCGTGTTCGACCAGGCGGTAGGCAGAGTGGGCAAGGTCGACGTCGTACAGCGCGTCCTCTGTCTGCACCAGCACGGGCCACCTCCTCTGCTCCTGGCGTTGTGCCCCGCAGACCGGGCTGGAACCCTGCGGGTATCGGCGCGGGGGGCCGGCGGTGCATTGCCGGAACCGACCGTTTCCAGTGGGTCGCCGGGGGTAGCCCCCTTCCATGGCGCAGCTGCACGCGAACGCTCTCCTGAGCGATCGCTACCGCGTGCGCGCGTTGCTCGCCATGGGCGGGATGGCAGAGGTGTGGGTCGCCGACGACACCTTGCTGGACCGCTCGGTGGCGGTGAAGGTCCTGCGCGCCGCGATGGCGGAGGACTCCTCTGCAGCGGACCGCTTGCGGGCCGAGGCGCGGCTGGCGGCCAAGGTGCGCTCCGAGCACGTCGTGCACGTCCACGACGTCGGTGAGGTCGTGGACGGCGACGGCCGAAGGTCTCCTTACCTGGTGATGGAGCTGGTCGAGGGGGAGACCCTGCGGGACCAGATGCTGCGGGGACCGCTCGACCCAGAGCGGGTCCGCACCTTCGTGACCCAGATCGCCCAGGCCCTGTCGGAGGCTCACGCGCTCGGGGTGATCCACCGCGACATCAAGCCGGCCAACGTCCTCGTCACCCCGTCCGGCGACTGCAAGCTCACCGACTTCGGCATCTCCTGCAGTGCCGAGAACGCGGCCATCACCGCCACGGGGCTCGTCATGGGCACGGCTCGCTACCTGTCTCCTGAGCAGGTCAGCGGCGCTCGGGCGAGCGAGGCCAGCGACATCTACAGCCTGGGAGTCGTGGCGCACGAGGCCCTCCGTGGCCAGCCCGTGTTCTCCACCTACAGCGACGTCGAGGCGGCCCTTGCCCACGTGCAGCAGCAGCCACCACCCCTGCCCGTCACCGTGCCCTCCGAGCTGGCTGACCTCGTCTTCCGGATGCTCGCGAAGGACCCCCGCGACCGGCCGACGGCGACCGCGATCGCGTCCGGTCACGTGCCGGCCCTTCCGAGACAACCGTCGGCGGTCCCCAGCCAGGCAGGGGCCGTACTGGCCGACGCTCCGGTCACCCCCACCCGAGCGATCCCGCTCGTCACGCACCGAACCCCGCGCCGACCGAAGGCGCTGCTCGCGGCCACCCTCGCCGGCCTGCTCGTCATCGGGACGGCGGCGGCCACCACCCGGGGATCGCACGCCACCCCGGCACAGCTCGTCGACAGCTCCCCGGCGGTGGCACCGACCGCCAGCGCCGCTCCGTCCCCCCGCCGGTCAGCGCCTGCTGTGCGGCCGGTGGCCCGGACGGCCCCGGTCACGCGCTCCGCGCACACCGCGGCGCCAGTCGCTCACCCCAAGCGGTCCCACGCGAAGGCCAAGGGCAAGCACCACTGACCTGGAGGCCTAGGGCCTTGTGCTGGTGGAGCTGAGGGGATTCGAACCCCTGACCCCCTCGATGCGAACGAGGTGCGCTACCGGACTGCGCCACAGCCCCGCCGAACTCTCGTGCGGGTCGAACGAGCCTGAAGGCTACCAGCCGTTGACGGCCCGACGGCGCTCGATGATGTCCTCGAGCACGGAGCCGTCGTCGAGGATGTCCAGGCCGGCGTCCTCGCCCTCGAGCGTCGCCGTCCAGGCTCCGGGCTTGGTGAGGTCCAGGACCCGCGGCTGGCGCTTCGGCGCGACGGCCTTGCCGACGTAGGTCGGAGGCGGGACGGGCACCGGGCTCCAGCTGTCGTCGATCGCGGCGGCCGCCGCGGTGGGCTTGTCCTCGTACCGCGTGGCGGGGGCCGGGAGGGGCTGGGTGAGGGCTGCGGGCCGCATCGGCATGCGGTCCGGGATGCCCGCGATGCGCGGGGCCTTGCGGACCGGGGACGCGGGGCGGGACGCCCCGGTGGCGCGGGCAACCCGCGCTGCTCGTGCCACGCGCTGGGCCCTGACGATCGCCTGCCGGCGCAGGTGCACGACGAACAGGACCAGCAGCAGGTCGCAGAGGCCGTGGACGACCAGGGCGAGGCGGATGCCGTACAGAGCGAGGCCGAGGGTGACCAGGGCCAGTCCCACCAGGACCATCAGCGTCCGCAGGCGCCGCTCGGCGGCCGTCCGCGGCACGTGGTGCTCGACCTCGTCGTCGACCTGGGCGTCCTCGGTGGCGGTCGGGGCGCGCCGTGCCGACTTGGTCTCGGAGATGACCAAAGAGGAGTGCGACCGTCGGGGCACGAGCACATCACGGGCAGATCGACGGGACAGCACCCGCATAGCATCGCTGAACCGATCGGTGGACCTCAACGAGGTCGAGTTGTCGTGGCTCCTCAACGCCATAGGCACGAGAACAGCGAGCCAAGCGCCCACGATCACCAGGAGAATCAGACCGCTACCCACAGCAACGACGTTAGACACCTGCTCCGCGCCGCCAGTGGAGGCTGGTCGGTGTGTCGAGCAAAAATCGGTGTCAGGCCTTCAAGCGCGACAGGACACCTGAGGGCACGTCCTCCACGGTGAGGGCGAAGCAGAGGTGGTCTCGCCAGTCGCCGTCGATGAACAGGAACCTCGGGTGCAGCCCCTCCTGACGGAAGCCGAGCTTCTCCACCACCCGACGCGACGGCGTGTTCTCGGGTCGCACGTTCGCCTCGATGCGGTGCAGACCGACGTCGGTGAAGCAGTGGTCCACGACGAGGGCCAGCGCGTGCGGCACGATCCCGTTCCCTGCGAGCCGACCATCGACCCAGTAACCGACCGAGGCGCTCTGAAACGCTCCGCGGACCAGGTTCGCCACCGTCACCTGACCGACGAGGTCCCCGTCGTAGGTGACTGCGAAGGGCAGGCAGCGCCCCTCCTTCGCCTCTCGCCGAAGGGCGCGGAGCATGGCGGTGAACACCTGCGGGGTGTGCCGCTGCTGCCAGGTCAGGTCCGGCAGTCCGGGCTGCCGGCCCTCCCAGGGCCCGAGCCACTCCTCGTTGGCGATGCGGGCCTCGCTCCAGGCGCTCGCGTCCCGCATCCGCAGGGGCCGTGCGCCCACTCGCCCGTCCAGCAGCGCAGCCGGCCAACCCCGAGCAGCCATCAGGTCACAGCCCTCGCCGCTCCAGCAGCATGACCTGCACCGGGGTGCCCTCCGGGACGTAGGTGACGTCTGGGGGGAGGATCGCGAGCGCGTTGGCACGCGCCATCGCACCGACCAGGCGGGACCCGGAGCCGGAGATCGGCCGCACGACGTACCTTCCCTCCTTGACCTCGAGCCAGGACTGCACGAACGACAGCGTGCCGGCAGGAGAGGACAGGTCCGACGCCACCAGCGCGGACACCGAGGGGCGCGCGGTCTGGGTGGCCCCCAGCATCCGGCGAAGGGCTGGCCGTACGAAGGCCTCGAACGAGACCAACGCACCCACGAGGTCGGTCGGCAGGACGAAGACCGGCGTCGCGTCCGGTCCGATGGTCCCGAACCCCTGCGCGCCCGCGGGCTCCATCGCGACCGGGTGGAACGCCACTCCCCCGAGTCGGGTGAGGACCGAGCTCACGACGTCGTAGGCGCCACCCGACGAACCACCGCTGAGAAGGAGCACGTCAGCCCGGACGAGCTGGTCCTCGAGCGCGTCGAGCAGTCCTGGCCCGTCCTCGGGGAGGATCCCCACGTGGTAGGCGATGGCGCCCGCCTCCAGGCACGCGGTCGTCAGCGCGATCGAGTTGCTGTCGGGCTTCTGGCCGGGCAGGAGCGGTTGCCCGGGCTCGACCAGGTCACTGCCGGTCGACACCACCACGACGCGTGGTCGGGGGCGGACGAACAGGCGCGAACGGCCCAGGGCGGCGGCCAGCGCGATCTGGGAGGACCCGAGGTGCGAGCCCGCCTGCAGCACGGTCTGCCCGAGGGCGATGTCCTCACCGAGGCGCCGCACTCCCGAGCCTGCCTGCGGCAGCCGGTCGATGCGCACCTGCGAGGAGCCGCCGTCGGTGTGGTCGACGGGGACGACGGTGTCGGCGCCGAACGGCAGCACGGAACCGGCAGCGACCCCGACGCAGAGCCCCGGCTGGACCCGCAGCGACGCCGCCGGCCCAGCGCTCACGTGACCCACCACCGGCAGCGACATCGGGGTAGCCGCGAGATCCGCGAAGCGCACTGCGTAGCCGTCGACGATGGCGCTGTCGTAGCCGGGGAGGTTGACCTGGGCCACGACGTCCTCAGCCAGGATGCAGCCGTGCGCGTCGAAGAGGCCGACCTCCAGGGGCTGGAGCGCCTTGGCGACCGACAGGACGTCCGCGAGGTGCTCGTCGACCGATCGGAGGGAGCCCGAGGAGCTGGAAGGAGTCACTGCTGGGGCAGCCACTCGCGGAGCCAGCCGAGCAGGGGCGGTCCGAGGTCGGGCCGCTCCGATGCCAGGCTGATGACGGTCTTGAGGTAGTCGAGCCGGTCCCCCGTGTCGTACCGGCGACCGCGGAACACCACCCCGTGCAGCGGCTCCATCCCGATCATCAGCTGCATGGCGTCGGTGATCTGGATCTCGCCACCGCGGCCGGGCGGGGTGCGCCGCAGGACGTCGAACACGGTCGGCGACAGGACGTACCGGCCGATGATCGCGAGGTTGCTGGGGGCTTCGTCGACCGGCGGCTTCTCGACCAGCCCAGTGATGACGACGACGTCGCCGTCGGCGCTGGCCGTGCTCTCGACGGCCGCGCAGCCGTACATGCTGATCTGCTCGCGCGGGACCTCCATCAAAGCGACCACGTTCCCCCCGAAGCGCTCCTGCACCTCGATCATCGTCTCGAGGAGCGGGTCACGCGGGTCGATGAGGTCGTCCCCGAGCAGCACCGCGAACGCCTCGTTGCCGACGTGCTCGGCGGCCTTGAGGATCGCGTGGCCGAGGCCCTTCGGGTCGCCCTGCCGGACGTAGTGGATGTCGGCGAGGTCGTTCGAGTGCTGGACCGCCGCGAGCTTCGCCGTGTCGCCCTTCGCCTCGAGCGTCTGCTCCAGCTCGATCACCCGGTCGAAGTGCTCCTCGAGCGCCCGCTTGGTGCGGCCGCTGATCATGAGCACGTCCGTCAGCCCGGCCCGGACGGCCTCCTCGACGACGTACTGGATGGCCGGTGCGTCGACGACCGGCAGCATCTCCTTGGGGACCGACTTGGTGGCCGGCAGGAAGCGGGTGCCCAGGCCTGCGGCAGGGATGACGGCCTTGCGAAGCGGCATGCCCGAACCCTATCGACAGGCCTCAGTCGGGAAGGTGCGTCGCTGCGGCGACCCCGTCGGACAGGCGCCAGGTGTTGCGCCCGGAGCGCTTCGCCGCGTAGAGCGCTTCGTCGGCGCGCGCGAGCAGCACGCTGGCCGCCAGGCCGTGCGCGGGGAAGACCGCAGCTCCGGCGGAGACCGTGAGGTGGACCGGGGGCACCCCCGGCTCACCGAAGGGCTTGCGGCTGACGGCATGGCAGATGCGCTCGGCGAGCTGCACCGCTCCGGCCTCGTCCGTCTCGGGCAGGATGACGACGATCTCCTCCCCGCCGTAGCGAGCCACGGTGTCGACGTCACGCACCTCGCCCCGAATGCGCCCGGCCAGCTCCACCAGGACAGCGTCGCCGCGCTGGTGCCCGAAGGTGTCGTTGACGTCCTTGAAGTGGTCGAGGTCGAGCATGAGCAGAGCAAGCGGACGGGCGAAGCGCGCAGCTCGTTCGATCTCCTTGCTGACGGTCATCGTGAAGTAGCGGTAGTTCCACAGGCCCGTCAGGCCGTCGGTGATCGACAGCCGCTGCGCCTCCTCGTGCAGGAGGACGTTGTCGACGGCGACGGTGGCCTGGCTGGCGAACGTGCGGATGGTCGCGAGGTCGTTGTCGTCGAAGCCCGCCGGCAGGACGGAGCCGAACAGGTCGAGGACTCCGATGACGGTGCCCGACGACTTCAGGGGCACGGCGATGAGCGACGTCTCCACCGGCTCGCCCTCGGCAGGTCGAAGCTCACCCGGACCGTGCCCGACCCGACCGCGGACCGGATCACCGGAGAGCGCGACCTGGCCGGACACGCCCTCACCGACGGAGAGGCGGAGGTCCAGCGGCACGTCGACCCCGCGACTGGCAGCCAGGACCAGCTCGTCCCTACTGGGGGTGAGGAGCAGCACCATCCCGCCGCTGGCCCGGGTCGAGGCCATGGCCGACTCGAGCACGACGTGCAGGATGCGGTCGAGGTCGTGGGTGCTGGACAGCGTGTCACCGAGCCGGGCCAAGCCCGCCTGGAGCTCGTCACGGCTGGCCTCGAGCTGGCCGACGTAGCCGCGCAGGTCCTCCGTCATGGCGTTGAACGCCCCCGCCAGCCGACCGACCTCGTCCTTCGAGCGCACCTCGATGACGGTCGACAGGTCGCCGCTGGCGATGCGGGCGGCGGCCTCGCCGAGCTCCTCGAGAGGCTGCGTCGTCGCGCGCGCAGAGATGACGGCGATGCCGACTGCGAGCAGCACGGCGACCACGACCACCGCGCCGGCGTCCACCAGCAGCCCTGGACCCTGGGCCGCCGGCTGCAGGACGACGACCCCGTACGCCTGACCTCGTGCCGACGGGAGGTAGGAGCTGACGAGCCCGTAGAGGCGGGTACCCGGCGGATCGCTGAAGGAGTCACGGATGACCTGCGGGCGGAAGCGCTTCGTGCCGGCGACCACCCGACCGGTGCTCCCGACCAGGACGACGTCGCCCTCGCCGATCGCCTGCTGCAGTCGCGTGAGCAGGCGACCGCTGACGTCGAAGGTCGCGACGGCCGAGCCGGCGGCGCGGCCGTTGGCGGTGGTGAGCACGACGACCGCGCTGAGGTACGGACCGGCCGCACCCGTCGAGGGCTCGCCGCCGCAGTCCTCGGGCTGAACCGGGACGCGACCGGCCTTGGCCACGACCGCCCCGGTGGCCCCGTCGGCGCCGGTGACGACGCGGATCCCGTCAGCGAGGCCTCGGGCGACGAGAGAGCCGGCGGCGGCACGGGCGCCGGCAGGTCCCGTTGTCGTCGCCGCACGACCAGCGGCTTCCGCGGCGGTCTTGGCCCGGTCGCAGTAGTCCTGGAGGACGGCACCGACCAGGCGGGTGCTCGAGACGACCCCCGTCTTCTGGCGCGCTTGCACGGCATCAGGGAAGGCCCGCGACGCCAGCACCAGGCCGAGCAGCAGGGGCACGAGCACGACGAGCACGAAGGCGATGGTCAACCGCCAGCGCAACGTCACCCTCTTGTCCCCTCATGCCGACAGCCCTGCCATCCTCCCACGATGGACAGCAAGCAGGCGCTCCGCCGAACGGCCCAGTCCAAGCGCGCAGCCGATCCACCGTCGCACGAGTACGGTCACCTGCTCGGGCCGCTGATCGCGAGCGCCACGCGGGTCGCGTCGTACGTCCCGTTGGAGTCCGAGCCCGGGCTGCCACCGCAGCCGGGGTGGCTGCTGCCGGTCGTGCTCCCCGACGGGGACCTCGACTGGGCGCTCTACGACGACGGCGTCGGACCCGCGGGCTTCGGGCTCACCGAGCCGGTCGGACCTCGCCTCGGGGTCGAGGCGATCTCGACGTGCGACCTCGTCATCACGCCGGCGCTGCTGGTCGACCGTCAGGGCACGCGGCTGGGCAAGGGACGCGGCTGCTACGACCGCGCGCTGGCGCGCTGCTCGGGGTTCACCGTGGCGGTCCTGTGCGACGGGGAGCTGGTGGACACGCTCCCGGCAGAACCGCATGACGTCCCGGTCCGCGCTGTGGTGACCCCCGCGCTCGGGGTCGTGACCCTGCCCGCGAAGATGTAGCCATGGGTGCCTTCGACGACGTGCTTGCCGCCAACGCCGCCTACGCGACGACCTTCGTGGACGACGGCAGGCCGGGCCAGGCCGCCGCGGGCCTGGCCGTCATCACCTGCATGGACTCGCGGATCGACCCGCTGGCGATGCTCGGCCTGAAGAAGGGCGACGCCAAGATCATCCGGAACGCGGGCGGCCGCGTCACCGAGGACGTGCTGCGCACGATGGTCCTCGCGACGCACCTGCTCGGGGTCAAGCGGGTCCTCGTCGTGGAGCACACCGAGTGCAAGATGGCCTCCGCCACGGACGAGCAGGTCCACGAGACGATCCAGGAGTCGAGCGGCATCGACACCCGCTCGCTGGAGTTCCACACCATGGACGACCAGCTCGCAACGCTGGCGCGGGACGTCCAGAAGGTCCGGAGCTCCCCCTACCTGCCCACGGGCATCGAGGTCGGCGGCTTCCTCTACGACGTCCGGACCGGCAGCCTGCGCGAGGTCCTCTGAGTCAGAGCTGGATCACGTGGCCGATGCGAGGAGGGGTCGTGCCCGCGAGGGCCTCGAGCCAGTCGGCCTGGAGCGCCTCTGGACCGACCCCGAGGACGACGTCGACCCAGTCCCGCACGACCGGGACGAACCTCGCCCACGCCGCCGCGTGCCGCGTCTCGACCCCATCCGGACCCCAGTCGGCGTAGCGCTTGCGCATCTGGTCCGGGGCGAAGAAGAAGGTCGGCTTGCCGCCGGGAAGCTCCTCGCCGCCGCCGAAGCTCGGTTCCGCGGTGTGGTGGGCAGCCCCGACGACGGCTGAGTGGACGGGCACGACCTGCTCGTGGACCGCCTTGCGGAGCCCGGCGTTTCCGGCGACGTCGACGTACACGGACGGCCCGGTCGGGAGGTCGCCCACCTCGTCGTAGGTGAGGACCTGGTCGTAGCAGCCCAGGGACTCGGTGAACTTCTGGTTCCCCGCCGACGTGAGACCTATCCGGTGCACCCCTTCGAGCAAGAAGGCGGTGCCGTAGGACGTCTTGGACGAGGCACTGCTCAGGATCGCCGTCTCCGCACCGAACATCCTGTTGTCCTGCAGGTAGTCCGCGAGCATGAACGACGTCATGAACAACGGCCGGTAGAGCACCTGGAGGTCCTCGTCCAGCTTCGTGTAAGCCGGGTCTTCGGTCGTCGTCGTGAGCCCGTTGTACGGGGACGGCAGGTGCTGCCGGTGCGGGCTGGCGTCACGGAAGCCCTTGGCATCCACCTTCGACGGCTGCACGACCAGGTGGCTGGACGTGGGGAGGTACCCGTACAGGCGGGTGCCCTCCTGGACGCCGTCGGCGCGTGACTCGACGACCTCGCAGAACCCCCACAGCGGGACCCGCCCGAAGCCCTCGGACGCAGGGAAGAAGTCCCAGTAGTGCATCGCGTCGCCGAAGACGGCGTAGGTGACGTTGTTCGCCGTCATCCCCACCCGGTCGACCTTGAGCAGGGCCTGCCCGTCCGGCACCTGTGGTTCCGGCACCTCCACGATCGACGTGCGTGAGAGGTTTGAGCGGTCGACGAGCAGGTCCCAGGCCATGGGCTACAGGCTTACACCCACGGGGACCGAGATGCCGAGGCCGCCCCGGGTGCCGGCGCCGTACCGGGCCTTCTCCTTGGCGAGGTCCAGCGGCTTCGGTCGCGGGTCCTCGGCGCCTTCGTCCCCGGTGAGCAGGTGCGCCGGGATCAGCCAGACGACCTCGAACTCGATGCCGTCGGGGTCCTTGGCGTAGAGCGACTTCGTCGTCCCGTGGTCGCTCATGCCGACCAGCGCCCCGGCGTTCGCCAGCAGCACCATGTGCTCCTCGAGGTCGTCGAGGGTCTCCACCTCCCACGCCAGGTGGTAGAGGCCCACGCCCTGCTGCGCCGGAGCGCTCCCGCCCACCTGGAACAGGCCCAGGTCGTGGTCGTTGGTCGACCCGGGGGCCTGGAGGAACGCGGCGCCCGGCATGGCCAGCTTCGTCCGGAATCCGAGGACACCGCCGTAGAAGGCGACGGAGGCGTCGACGTCCCGGACGTAGAGAACTGCGTGATTGAGGCGGTGGATGGCCATATCGTGCTCCTGAGGTCGTTGCTGCTGTCTCACTGTGGCACAACTTCATTGAGCGTTCAAACATTTCCGACGAAGGCCTACTCATGCGCCGTCTGCTGCTCCTGCTCCTGCTGCTCGGCCTGTGCCTGCCCGGCGCCCCGACGACGACGCGGCCCGCCCTCGTGCCGGCTGCCGCGGCGACTCCCGACTGGCAGCCGACGTACCCGATTCACATCACGAACTTCTACCCCGTGGCCACCGACTCGGCGTATCGCGTGCACCCGGCCAAGGCGAACTACCGGGACGTGGACGTGATCGCCAAGCAGGTCGCGGACATGCAGTACGCCGGCCAGAACGCAGCCACGTACGCCTGGTTCGGGCGAGGCAGCTTCCAGGACTCCGTCTTCGGCAACGCCCTGCGGGCAGCCGACGGCACCTCGTTCCGATGGGCGCTGTTCTACGAGCTCGAGGGCGCGAGCGGTCCGAACCACGGCAACCCCACGGTCGCGCAGATCAAGACGGACCTCGACTGGATCTACAGCAGGTACTCCGCCGACAAGAACTACCTGCGCATCGGTGGGAAGCCGGTCCTGTGGGTCTACCACCAGGCCGGCGACACCTGCGAGGTGGAGCAGCGCTGGGCGCAGGCCGACGCCGCCCACCGCTTCTACGTCGTGCAGCACTGGCTCCCGGGCTACACCGGCTGCCGCCCCGGACCCCAGAGCTGGTACGTCTACGCGCCCGCCGCCGGGCGCACCACCATCGGGTCGAGCGTCGTCGCCGTGTCCCCCGGCTACTACGCGGAACGCGACGCGCAGCCCAAGCTGTCCCGCTCGGTCTCCCGCTTCACCGCCGACCTCAAGGCGATGAAGGCGGCGAAGGTGCAGTGGAAGGAGACCACCACCTGGAACGAGTGGTCCGAGGGCACCGGCGTGGAGAACGCGGCGGAGTGGCGGAGCTCGAGCGGGCACGGAGCCTACGTCGACGCGATGCACTCCGTCCTCGGCAGCGCACCGAACACCCCGCTCGCACCGACCGGCGTGACGTCGTCCACGAGCGGTCAGAACGTCACCATCAGCTGGAACGCCTCCGCCGGGGCGACGTCCTACGACGTCTATCGCGGAGGCTGCAAGCTGGCGACGGTGACGAGCCCGACCTACACCGACAGCACCCTGACCGACACGTCGGCGAGCTACACCGTCAAGGCCACCAACGCCCGCGGAACCGGCCTGTCCGGTGCCACGACGGTCGGGATCGCTGGGACCCCGGTGCCCGCGCCGACCTCCTCAGGCGACGGCCTCGTCGCCCTGCCTGCGCAGAAGATCCTGTCGACCAGCGAGGGCATCGGTCTCGACTGCCACGGCCGGCTGCACGGCCAGTTCGACGTGAACCTGCCGGCGTCCGTGCCGGCGGACGCCACCGGCGTCGTGCTCGGACTCACGACCTACTCCTCGTTCGGCGGTGGGAACGTCCAGGCCTATCCGACAGGAGGGACCCTGCCGCCGGTGTACCTCATGAGGTACGTCCCGAACTCGGCGACGTCGACCTCCACCGTGGTCCCGATCGGACGCGGTCGGCAGATCCAGATCCGGTCCAACGGTGCAGCGACCTCCCTCGAGATCAACCTCCTCGGGTACACCCATCCCGGGCCGGGCGGGCTGACCACGAAGCCGTCCACGCACTTCGTCAACGCCACGGGCGTGAGCGGAACGGTGACGTACGCGCTGCCCTCGTTCGTCCCCGCTGATGCCACGGCCGTCCAGCTGAAGGTCCGCACCTACGGCGGGACGGCGCAGGGCAACCTCGTGGCCTGGGCACACGGCTCAGCCCAGCCCAGTGGCAACTCGATGTCGTTCGGCGCCAAGGGCCTGGTCGCCGACTCGGTGCTCGTGCCGGTCACCGACCACAGCATCAGCGTCAACGTGACGACACCCACCTCCCTGCAGCTCGGCATCGACGGGTGGGTGACGGCCGCCTCGCCGGAGCGCCTGACGGTGGACACCGCCTCCCGGCTGCTGTTCAGCACGGCACCGACCGGCTCGACCTCCGTCACCCTGCCGGTCGCGGACGCCGGGCACGTCGTGCTGCTCAGCGTGACCGTCGCCAACGGCGCCAGCACGAGCCTCGCGTCCGTCTACGGCAGCGGCCAGCCGACGCCGGACCTCGCCACCCTGGCCTTCTCACCCGCGCAGCCGATGTCCACCCTGGTCTGGGTCACGGTCCCGGCGAACCGGGTGGTGAACATCCAGATGCGCGCCAGCGGCCTGCTGTTCGTCGATCGGATCGCCGGAACGTAGCCGCGCGTTTGCACCCGCGGGACGCCGTACCGCACAATTGGCACTCGATCAGCAAGAGTGCCAGCCAGGAGGACCCGACGTGCCGACCTACCAGTACGCGTGCAAGGCGTGCGGGCAGCAGCTCGAGGCGGTCCAGTCCTTCAGCGAGCCGTCCCTGACGGAGTGCCCGAGCTGCGGGGGCGAGCTCCGCAAGGTCTTCTCCGCCGTGGGAGTGGTCTTCAAGGGCTCGGGCTTCTACAAGACCGACAGCCGGTCCGCTCCCGCGTCCGACAAGCCGGCAGCCAAGCCCGACGCGGGGTCGACCCCAGCCAAGACCGACGGCGCGAGCACGCCGGCCCCGGCAGCCGCCCCCGCCGCGGCGTCGTCCTCGTCCGCTTCCTCCGGCACCTCAAGCGCCTCGAAGGCCTCGAAGTCGTCCTCCTCGAGCACCCCCGCCGCCTGAGCTGTGGATGGGCGGCCCTCCTGTGGACGGGGTCGGGCGGGCCGTAAGCGGCCCCTCTAGGTTGCCTGGATGAGCACAGCGCAGATCGGGGTCATCGGCGGGTCGGGCTTCTACGCGTTCCTCGAGGACGCCGAGACGGTCTCGGTGAAGACGCCGTACGGCGATCCGTCCGACCCGATCGTGGTGGGGGACGTCGAGGGACGACGGGTCGCCTTCCTGCCGCGGCACGGAGCCGATCACCGGTTCCCGCCACATCAGATCCCCTACCGGGCGAACCTCTGGGCGCTGCGCTCCCTGGGGGTCCGCCAGGTCCTCGCACCGTGCGCCGTCGGCGGGCTGAAGCCCCACCTCGGACCCGGCGCACTGGTGGTGCCGGACCAGCTGGTCGACCGCACGAGCGGACGGACGCAGACCTTCCACGAGACGGGCGCCGTCCACGTCTCCTTCGGTGACCCCTACTGCCCCACCGGTCGCCGCGTTGCCGTCGCGGCAGCCGAGAAGAGCTGGCCGACCACGGACGGCGGGACGATGGTCGTGATCGAGGGCCCCCGGTTCTCCACTCGCGCCGAGTCGCAGTGGTACGCAGCGCAGGGCTGGTCCGTGGTGAACATGACCGGGCACCCGGAGGCTGTCCTCGCCCGTGAGCTGGCGCTCTGCTACACCGCCATCGCGATGGTGACCGACCTCGACGCCGGGGTCGAGGGCGAGCGGCCCGTCACGCAGGAGGAGGTCTTCCGCGTCTTCGGGGAGAGCACCGCACGGCTGCGCAGCCTGCTGCTGGACGTCGTGAAGGCGTTGCCCCTGGAGCGGGCGTGCCCCTGCGGTTCGGCGCTCGACGGCATCGACCACCACCTCGACCTCCCGTGAGGACCGACCTGCGGCAGCTGCTCCGGGACGCTGCCCGCACCGTGCGGCGCCACCGCGGCCTGCTCGCCGCCGGACTGACCGCCGGCGCCGTCGCCACAGCCCTGCCCGTGCTCGCCCCGGCACCCCCCGAGACGATCCAGGTCGTTGCTGCCGGCCACGACCTCGTCGCTGGATCCCCTTTGACAGCAGGCGATCTCGTCGCTGTTGCCCTCCCGCGGGCGGTGGCTCCCCAGGGCACCGTCGCCAGGATCAGCAGCGTCGTGGGTCGCGTCGTCGCGGGCCCGGTACGCAGGGGCGAGCCCCTCACCGACGTACGGCTCGTGGGGTCGGGCCTGCTGCCGAGCGGCCTGGGTCAGGTCGCCGTCCCGGTTCGCCTGGCGGACGCCGGCACCGCAACGCTGCTCCACAGCGGCGACCACGTCGACGTGCTCGCGGCGCCGACCCAGGGAACGGGCGAGGCGACGGTCGTGGCCCACGGGCTGCAGGTCCTCGCGGTGCCCGCCACCGAGCAGAGCAGCGATGGAGCCCTCGTGGTCCTCGCAGCCACTCCCTCAGTCGCCGCCCGGCTCGCAACAGCGGCCATCCACGATCGCCTGTCGGTCTCGGTCCTGTCGTCGTGAACGGCTACGAGGTCTGGGGCTGGGGCGATGCGTCCGACGCACCGACCCGAGCCGCTCTCGAGCAGCTGGCGCCGTTCGTCACCGCCACGACCGGGGTCGCCACCCAGTCGCCGGAGGAGCCGCGCGCCACGCCTGACCCGGCGCCGCCGCGTCGAGTGCTTCCGGCCTCGTTGGAGCACCTCGGTTCCGCGGACCCGGCTGACCGCACCCGGCACGGCATCGGGCGCGCGTACCGGGACCTGATCCGCGGCATCCGGGCTGAGCTTCCCGACCTCCCGGACACGGTCGTGCGCCCGACCTCGGAGCAGGACGTGGTCGACGTCCTCGACTGGGCGACGACCACCGGCACAGCGGTCATCCCGTTCGGCGGGGGCAGCAGCGTCGTCGGAGGGGTCGAGCCGCGCGGGCTCGACAACTCGCTCAGCCTCGACCTCAGCCGGCTCGAAGGGCTCATCGAGGTCGACCAGACCTCTCGGGCCGTCCGGCTTCGCGCGGGCACCTTCGGCCCGGCAGCCGAGGCCGCCCTGAAGCCGCACGGGTTGACGCTGCGCTTCTACCCGCAGTCCTTCGAGAGGTCGACGGTCGGTGGCTGGATCGCGACCCGGGCGGCCGGTCACTTCAGCACCCGCCTCACGCACATCGACGACCTGGTCGAGTCCGTCCGGGCCGTGACGCCCATCGGGGCCTGGGAGTCTCGTCGGCTGCCCGGCTCCGGCGCCGGTCCCTCTCCGGACCGGATGCTGCTCGGGAGCGAGGGGACGCTGGGGATCGTCACGGAGGCCTGGCTCCGTGCCCAACCGCGACCGACCCACCGCTGGGCTGCCACGCTGGCGGGCACCTGGTCCCAGGGCGCTTCCGCCGTACGCGCCCTGGTGCAGTCCGGGCTGCAACCAGCGGCCTGCCGCCTCCTCGACCCGGTCGAGGCCTCGTTGTCGGGGACCCTGTCGAGCGGCCAGGCGGCCCTGGTGCTGGGACTGGAGTCGCTCGGTCCTCCGCTGGACGGCGAGATCACGCAGGCCCTGGAGGTCTGCCGCGGTGCGGGGCTCACCGTCCTCGAGCAAGGACTGCGGGGACAGGCAGGTGACGCCTGGCGCTCGACGTTCGTCCGGGCGCCCTACCTGCGCGAGACCCTCGTGCTGCTCGGCGTCCTCGTGGAGACGTTCGAGACGGCCGTGACCTGGGACCGGTTCGACGAGCTGGTCGGCTCCGTCACCACGGTCGTCACCGAGGCGCTGCAGCAGGTGTGCGGCGGAGGGTCCGTCGGCTGCCGCCTCACGCACGTCTACCCCGACGGCGCGGCGCCCTACTTCACCGTGATCGCGCCGGCCCGCCGGGGCAGTGAGATCGCGCAGTGGGACGAGATCAAGGCCGCCGCGAGCGATGCTCTCGCCGCAGCCTGCGGCACGATC
Organism: Frankiales bacterium; assembly: GCA_025464795.1. GTDB lineage: Bacteria > Actinomycetota > Actinomycetes > Mycobacteriales > SCTD01 > RYN-111. The sequence continues at coordinate 4,440 of JAODNB010000017.1, read as the reverse complement.
ACCCACCACCACGCCGTTGGTCGCGACCACCGGCCGTGGTACGACCGGCAACGACCCGACGCGTTCGCCACGGCGCTCTCGGCAACCAAGTCGGCTCTGGACCCCTCGGGCATCCTCAACCCGGGTGTGCTGCTGGGGTGAGCCGGCTTTGCGTCACCACGGGGCTGCGCAATGATCCCGGTGCGCCTGAGCTCGGCGCCAGCGCTCTACTACTCCGGAGGTCCAGTTGGACGGCTTCAAGAAGTTCCTGCTCCGCGGCAACGTCGTCGATCTGGCAGTCGCCGTCGTGATCGGTGCTGCCTTCAGCGCCATCGTGACCGCCTTCGTGACGGCGTTCATCACGCCCCTGGTCGGCCTTGCCGCGGGCGCCGCCGGCGACTTCAAGCAGAAGTCCTTCTACGCCTCCGGCACGAAGTTCCAGTACGGGCTGCTCGTCGACGCGGCGATCTCGTTCGTCATCATCGCGGCGGTGATCTACTTCCTCGTCGTGCTGCCCGTGCAGAAGCTGATGGACCGGATGAAGACCGAGCCGGAGGTCGTCAGCCAGACCAAGCAGTGCCCTGAGTGCCTGTCGAGCATCCCGGCAGCGGCCGTCCGGTGCGCGTTCTGCACCGTGGAGCAGCTCGAGCCCGCCTAGACCTGACCGTGGTGCGGGGGGACGTCCCGGAGGAACCTCTCCGTGTCATCCCGCCGCTCCTCGGGGCTCTCGCGCCGGGGTTCGTCCCCGACGGGCTTCGCACCGGGAGGCCCGACCGCACGCCGCCGCTTCTTCGGAGGCGGACCCTGCTCTTCGCTCACCTGACCATCCTCACGCATCGGAGCTCGGCATGGGATTTCTCGACAAGGCTCTCGACAAGGGCAAGGCCGCGCTCGGCAAGGCCGAGCAGCTCGCCGGCGAGCACGCCGACCAGGTGAAGGGCGCCCTCGACAAGGTCGAGGACGCCGCCAACAAGGCGACCAAGAACAAGTACAAGAGCCAGATCGCGGGAGCCGGCGACAAGGCCTCCGACTTCGTGGACGGGCTCGAGAAGAAGGACGGCAAGCCGGTGCCCGTGCAGGAGGAGACCCCGCCGCCGGCCCAGTAGCCTGTGGGGGTCCGCCTCCGTAGCTCAGTGGATAGAGCGCCTCCGTCCTAAGGAGGGCGTCGGGAGTTCGATTCTCTCCGGGGGCACCCTGCTGACCCTCGGAGGCCCGGTTGACCCGCGTAGGACTCGCTGGAGCGGGCCCGTGGGCCACGGTCGCGATGGGACCGATGCTCGCGGCGCACCCGGACCTCGAGCTCTCGGGCGTGTGGGCCCGCCGGTCCGAGGCCGCGTCGGCCCTCGCCGGGCAGCTCGGCGCCCGGGGAGTCGCCGAGTTCGACCAGCTGCTCGACGGCTGCGACGCCGTGCTGTTCTGCGTCCCGCCCGACGTGCAGTGCGCACTCGGTGCCCGTGCCGCCGCAGCGGGCAAGCACCTGCTGCTCGACAAGCCGGTCGGCCTGACGGTCACCCAGGTCGAGGAGCTGCTCGCCGTCGTCACCCAGCACGGCGTGACGACGCAGGTGCTCTTCACGAACCGGTATGCCAGCTACGTCCGGGACTTCGTGGCTGAGGTGTCGGGCCGGGAGCTGCACGGCCTGCAGATGACGTGGGTCAACGGTGCCGTGACGGAGGGCCAGCTGTTCGCCACGCCCTGGCGGCTGGCCGAGGGGTGCTTGTTCGACCTGGGGCCTCATGCGTTCGACCTCGCCCAGGCCTGCGCCGGCCCCGTGGCCGCCGCCGAGGCCACAGTCAACGCCCAGGGCCTGGCGGCCGTCGTCCTCACGCACGAGTCGGGTGCCCTCAGCTCGCTGACGCTCGGCTTCGCGACCGCCCGTGAGAACCCGGTCTGGCGACTGCAGGCGTTCGACGCCACCACGCACTGACCCTGGAGCAGGACGTCGCCGCCACCCAGGCAGCGATCGACACCGCCCTGTCGGAGTTCGCAGCGGCACTTGCCGGAGGCCCGCGGCCGACCCTGGACCTCGCCCACGGCCTGAGGATCCAGCGGATCGTCGAGCAGGCCGTCACGTCGGCGCGCGCGTGAGCACCGACCAGGGCTCGCTGTTCGAGATCGAGGAACCGGCCCTCGTCGTCGCCAGTGTGCTGCCACGCATCACGGCGGCGACCGACGGCTCCTGCGACCCGAACCCGGGACCCGCGGCCGGTGCCTGGTACGTCAGCGACACCTGCTGGGGAGCCGAGCCGGTGGACGGGATCGGGACCAACAACATCGGTGAGCTCGTGGGCATCCGAGCCCTGCTGCAGGCCGCACCACCGGACCAGCCGCTCGAGATCGTCTTCGACAGCCAGTACGCCCACGACTGCCTCAACGTGTGGATCAGGTCCTGGAGCAAGGGCTACCGCCTGCCACCGGAGCAGTGGCGCCGAGGCCCGCAGAAGGAGCCTGTGAAGAACGCCGCGCTCATCGGGGAGACCTACCTGCTGATGCGGGAGCGCTCGATCGTCTGGACCAAGGCGAAGGCGCACGTCGCGCTGCGCGACGGCGGGCACGCCCTGAACCACGCGGTCGACCTCAAAGCCGGCGACGCGGTGCGCGCTCTCAAGACGGGCGGCCCGGTCGACACCGGCCCCGGCTGGTCTCGAGATGCCGCGCTGCACGGGTCCGCCTAGCGTTCGAGGGGTGACGACCGCCCTGCTCTGGTTCCGCCGTGACCTGCGGCTGGCCGACCACCCGGCCCTGCTCGCAGCTCGCGACGCGGCCGACGAGGTCGTCCCGGTCTTCGTGCTCGATGACGTCCTGCTGAAGTCCGCCAGCCCCGTGCGGGTCGGCTTCCTCGTCCAGGCCCTGACAGACCTGCGATCGAGGACGGACGGCGCGCTCCGGATCGTGCAGGGCGCTCCGGCGGACGTGATCCCGGACCTGGTCCAGCGGTCCGGTGCCTCGTCCGTCCACATCAGCAGCGACTACGGCCCGTACGGGAGCCGGCGGGACGCTGCCGTGAAGGCTGCGCTCGGGAAGGTCCCCCTGGTGGCGACCGGCTCGCCCTACGGGGTGTCCCCCGGGACCCTGCTCAAGGACGACGGGACCCCGTACAGGGTCTACACGCCCTTCCTGAAGGCGTGGCGGGCCCGCGGCGTCCACTCGCCGGCGCTCACCCCCCGCTCCGTGACCTGGAGCGATGGCGGCCTCCGGACCGACGCCCTCCCGGCCGCACCGGAGCCGGTCATCGAGGCGACGGAGGCCGCCGCCCTTGCCCGTTGGACGCAGTTCCGCGACACCGACCTCGAGAGCTACCACGAGATCCGCGACCTGCCTGGTGTCGACCGGACGAGCAGGCTGTCGCCGTACCTGAAGTGGGGGCTGCTCCACCCTCGGACGCTGCACGCGGACCTCGGCAGCTCGGCGGGCGCCGAGGTGTACGGCAAGGAGCTCGTGTGGCGCGACTTCTACGCCGACGTGCTGCACCACCAGCCCCAGACCGCCCGCGAGGACCTCAACCCCCTGCCGCTGGAGTACGACGAGCCCGGCGCCCTGTTCGAGGCCTGGAAGCAGGGCAGGACGGGCTACCCCATCGTCGATGCGGGCATGCGGCAGCTGCTCGCGCAGGGGTGGGTGCACAACCGCGTCCGGATGATCGTGGCGTCGTTCCTGACCAAGGACCTCCACGTGTGGTGGCCCCACGGCGGCCGGCACTTCATGCAGCACCTGCTCGACGCCGATCTGGCGAGCAACCAGCACGGCTGGCAGTGGACAGCGGGTACCGGAACCGACGCCTCTCCGTACTTCCGGGTGTTCAACCCGGTCACGCAGGGGCGAAAGTTCGACCCGTCCGGGGACTACATCCGCAGGTGGGTGCCGGAGCTGCGCGAGCTGAGCGAGAAGCACATCCACGAGCCCTGGACGTGCGAACGCCCTCCGGCGGACTACCCGGCGAGGGTGGTTGACCACGCCGCCGAGCGCCAGGAGTCCCTGGACCGGTACCAGCGGGCAAGGGGGAAGTAGCCGCGTGACCGACCTCGAGACGGGCCGCCTCACCGCGGGTGTAGAGGTGCTCCCTGCTCAGGGCAGCACCCGTGCTGTCGTCCTGGTGCTGCACGGCGGCAAGGCCGACAGCTTCGAGCCCTCGGAGCCGGGCCACCTCAGCCGCCGTCGCCTCAACCCGATCGCCAAGGCGGTCCACGGCCAGGCGGCCCCAGACGGCATCGCTGTGTGGAAGGTGCAGTACCGCGTCCGCGGCTGGAACGGCCGTGACCGCTCCCCCGCTCAGGACGCCCAGTGGGCCCTGGAGGAGGTCCGACGCCGGCACGGCGACGTCCCGGTGGTGCTGCTCGGGCACTCCATGGGTGGACGCGCCGCTGTGCACGTGCTCGGGGACCCGTCGGTCATCGGCATGGTCGCCCTGTGCCCCTGGCTGCCCGACGAGCCCATCGCGGGAGCGCTCGGCAAGAAGGTCGT